>JAJYEB010000185.1 GCA_021790375.1 Chloroflexota bacterium
TGGACCCGGGCGCCCAGCCTCACCACCTCGGCGACCAGGTCGGGGACCTCGTCCGGAGCGATCCCCTCGACCTCCAGCCGGTCGCCATCGAGGCTGACCCGGCCGAACCGCCCCAGCCCCGCGACCGCGCCGGCGGACAGCCCGGTGGCGCGCAGCGCGACGGTGCTGCCTCCCAGCAGCTCCGGGAGCGTGCCCGTCGCGACGACCCGGCCGTGGTCCACCACCGCGACCCGATCGCACACGCGCTCCACTTCGGTGAGCAGGTGGGAGTTCAGGAACACGGTCGTCCCGTGATCACGCAGCTCGCGGATGATCTGCCGGACGTCCTGTCGCCCCACGGGATCGAGGGCCGAGGTCGGCTCGTCCAGAATCACCAGGTCAGGCGGCCCCAGGAGCGCCACGCCCAACCCCAGTCGCTGCTGCATGCCCTTCGAGAAGCCGCCGACCCGGTCGTCCCCCCGGTCAGCCAGCCCGACGGCCGCCAGGGCGGAGTCGACGGCTTCCACCCATCGTGCACGGTCCAGCGCCGCGAGCCGGCAGTGGAGCCCGAGCACTTCGCGGGCGGTCAGCCAGGGCTGGTAGCGGAACAGCTCCGGCAGGTACCCCACGTGGACACGGGCCCGTCGGTCGCCGAGGGGCGCGCCCAGCAGCCACCCCTGGCCGGAGGCCGGGTATGCGAGTCCGAGCAGCAGCTTGACCGCCGTCGTCTTGCCGGCGCCGTTGGGCCCCAGGAAGCCGAACACCTCTCCCCGGGGCACCTCCAGGTCGAGCCCGTCGAGCGCGACGGTCTGTCCGTAGCGCTTGGAGAGCCCCACCGTCCGGATCGCCGCCTCGGTGCCCGGCACGGCATGCGGACCCTCGCTCGATCGCGCGCTCATCCGCGGACGTCAGCGCGGAGCGAAGTTGATGGCCGTGATCTTCCCGGCCTCGACGCGGAAGGTCGCGTCGAGTTCCTGTGACTGGGCACCCGGGCGCACCACCAGCAGGTTGCACTCGAAGGTGTTGCCCGTGTCGCGGCCTTCTCCGGGGAGCATCCGCATGCCCCGGTCCGCGCGGAGGAACCAGCCCGCCATCTGCTCGCCGCGCAGCACCTTCACGTTGCCGAGCACGTGGATGCGCATCTCGGCCTTCTCATCGAACAGCTGGACGGCCGCCTCACGGTCGCCGGTGTTGAGCCGTTCGAAGAAGACATCCATGGTGTCGACGGCGCCCATGCCCGGAGTGTACGCCGGGGCCGCCGCGGCCGGGACCGCCGGTTCCGGGGCCGCCACGGCCGGGACTGCCGGTTCCTGAGCCGCCGCGACCGGGATCCACGCCTCCGGGGCCGCTCGACGCTATCCGGCCTCCGCCGGGGCGCGCCCGGTCGCCGGCAACGGCACGGGCGGGGCTCGCTATCCGGCCTCCGCCGCGGCGCGCCCGGGGCTCGCCGGCCCCGGCACGGGCGCCAATGCCCCCGCTTCCCCGGCTCCCGCCGTCTCTGCCGCCCGGATCCTGCGAACCAGCTCCGCCGTCATCTCGTACCGCCCGAAGCTCGGCATCAGGTAGGTGCCGTCGGCGAGGCCGCGGATCTCCGCGATCAGCCGCAGGGCGAGATCCATCCCCAGCTCGGCGCCGCGCTCACCGGCCGCGAGCATCGCGGCGCGGATTCCGTCCGGGATGGTGATGCCGGGAACCTCGTTGTGGAGGAACTCGGCATGGCGGGCAGAGTGGAGCGGCAGGATCCCGGCGAGGATCGGCACCGGCAGGCGCGACGAGCCCCACCGTCGCTCGATCCCCTCGATCAGCGAGTCCCACTGCGCGCGGTCGTACACCGGCTGCGTCATCACGAGCTGGGCGCCCGCCTCCAGCTTCTGCGCGAGCCGCCCCAGCTCGCGGTCCAGGTCGGCCGCCGTCGGGTCGAGCGCGCAGGCGATGGTGAACCCGGCCCGCGCGCCGATCGGGCTGCCCGCGGCGTCCTCACCACGGTTCAGACGGGCCAGGATCCCGACCAGTCCGATCGAATCGACGTCCCACACGCCCGTGCCGGTCGGGTAGTCGCCGGTGCGCGGCGGGTCGCCGGTGAGCGCCAGGATGTTGCGGATCCCCAGCGCGTGCGCCCCCAGCAGCTCGGATTCGAGCGCCATCAGGTTGCGGTCGCGGGTCGTCACGTGGACCAGGCACTCCAGGCCCACGTCGCGCTGGATGGCGAACGCGACCGCCATCGCGCCCATCCGGACCCGCGCCATCGCGCTGTCGCTGATGTTCACCAGGTCCGCGCCTGCCTCCCGGAGGAGCCGTGCGGCCTCCAGCGTGCGCTCGATGCGGACCGATCGAGGCGGATCGATCTCGACGCTGACCACGAACCGCCCGGCGGAAAGCGCGCGGGAGAGGCCGGTGGGCTCGGGGGCATCAGCCTGTGCCTCCACGCGCCCGGTGCGCGGCACCTCGTGCGCGGAGGCGGAGGGGGACGGCGCTCCAGGTGCGATCGACGCATCTCCGGCGAGGGCCGCGTCGAGCGCGGCACGCATCGCGGCCACGTGCGCCGGCGTCGTGCCGCAGCAGCCGCCGACGATCGTGGCGCCGGCGGCCAGGAAGCGGGGGACCATCTCGCCCAGGTACGCGGGATCGGCCGCGTACACGAACTGCCCCTCGACGCGCTGGGGGAGCCCGGCGTTCGGCATGATCGAGCGCGCCACGCCCGCGGAATCGACCATCCCCTCCAGCGCGTCCAGGCAGACCAGGGGGCCGGCGCCGCAGTTGACGCCCAGGGCATCCGCTCCGGCCTCGGCAAGTGCGCGCGCGGCGGCGGCGGGGGTCGTGCCGTCGACGGCGCGCAGCTCCTCCCCGAACGTCATCTCGGCCACCACGGGCAGGTCGGACAGCGACCGGGCCACCGCGAGCGCGGCGAGCAGCTCGTCGAGCCGTCCGAAGGTTTCCAGGACCAGCAGGTCCACGCCCCCTTCGAGCAGCCCCTCCACCTGCTCCCGGAACGCCGTCTCGATCCGCTCGGTCGAGAGGTGCAGGAGGCCCCGCGACGCGGAGGCGAGCGGCCCGATCGACCCGGCGACTAGCACGTCCCTGGCGGCGACGTCGCGCGCCTCGCGGGCGAGCTGGGCGGCGCGACGGTTGATGCGTCCCGCGTCGCCCGACAGCCCGAACGGCGCCAGGCGCACGCGGTTCGCCCCGAACGAGCACGTCTCGATCGCGTCCGCGCCGGCGTCCAGGTACTCGCGATGGATCGCGCCCACCACGTCCGGACGCGTGAGCACCAGCTGGTCGAGGGACGCCTGCTGGGGGATGCCGCGGCTGAACAGGAGGGTCCCCATGGCGCCGTCGAAGAGCAGGGGCCGGCGGGCGAGCCGCTCGCGGAACGCGAGGCGGGGATGCGAGAGCCGGGCAGCGCGGTCGCGGGTGTCGTCCATGTCCACGGACAGCGTACCCGACGCGCGCCGGGGCTCGGTCAGACGCGCACCCCCAGCACGCGCTTCTGCCCGAACGCCACGCTCAGCACCAGGGCCACCATGCTGATCACGATCGAGGCCAGGAACGCCGCCCAGACCACCTCGATGGTGAAGGCATGCACCGGCCACCCGCGGATCGTGAAGCCCAGCCGGAGCTGGTCGCTGGCCACCGCGAGCAGGAGCACCATGGCGGTGTTGATCACCAGGCCCACCAGGCCCATCGTCAGCAGGTTGATGGGGAGCGCCAGCAGCTTCACGATCGGGCGCAGGTAGGTGTTGATGACGCCCAGGATCAGCGCGACCAGCAGCAGCTTCCACCAGTCCGGGCCGAAGTCGAAGCTGATGCCGGGCACCAGCTCGACCGCGGCCAGCAGCGCCACCGCGTTGATCGCGATCTTGACCAGGATGTCGATCACGCCGGCATTGTAGGCGGCCGCGATCCGCGCCGGCACCCGGGATCCCCGTACCATGTGCGCCGTGAACCGCCCAGCCGAGCCGTACGCGCCGCCCCCCAACGACCGCTACGAGCGGTTCGAGCCCTACGTGTTCGACCGCCGTCCGACTCCCATCACGCCGTTCGAGTACACGCTCCGCGAGTTTCTCGACGAGATGTTCCTGGCCTACCCGGTGCTGGCCACGCAGGTGGGCGACCACCGCTTCGACAACCGCTGGCCGGACCTGTCGGGCACCGGCCGCCTCGCGAGGATCGCGATGCTGCGACGCTGGCGCGAGCGCTTCGCCCGGATGGACGACCTCGGGCTGACGCCCGACGAACGCGTGGACCGGCGGATCCTCCTGGACACGCTCGATCGCTACCTCTTCGAGGAGGAGGCGCTGCGCGAGGAGACCTGGAACCCGCTGGCCTACGTGGAGTTGATCGGCACCGGGTTCTTCGCGCTGCTGGCCCGCGACTACGCTCCATGGCACCATCGCGGCGAGGCGTTCGTGCGGCGGCTCAGGCATCTGCCGGAGGTGGTCGCGGCCGCGAGGGAGAACCTGCTCGGGATGCCCGACCGGCCGGTGTCCCGCCTGCATACCGAGACCGCGCTGGAGCACCTGGACGGGATCGTCGACCTGATCGACGAGGCGGTCCGCGTCGCGGAGAAGAACCGCTACGACGAGGACGCGTTCCGCCTCCCGCCGCGGTTCGCGGACGCCGTCCCGGTCGCCCGTGCCGCGCTCGACGGGTATCGCCGGTACCTGCGGGATGACGTGCTGCCCCGGTCGCGCGGCGAGGGGCGGCTCGGGCCGGACCTGTATGCGCGCAAGCTCCACCACGTGCTCGGGGGCGACCTGG
>JAJYEB010000186.1 GCA_021790375.1 Chloroflexota bacterium
GCCCACGGATCAGATCCGCCTGCTCGTCGTCGAGGACGTTCCCCAGGTGGCGCAGTACGTGCGAGGGCTCGTCAGCGGCAGCCCGCGGGTGAAGCTGCTCGACATCCTCCACGACGGTCGGACCGTCGCCGACCAGGTGGTCCAGCAGCGCCCCGACATCGTGCTGGTCGACGCGCTGCTCCAGGGCAGGGTGGGCGGCCTCGACCTCGCCGCGCAGCTGCGGCGGGCGGGCCTGCCGCCGGCGATCGTGCTGATCACCGTCCCGCAGCGCCCCGTGGCGCCCGATCCCGAACGGGGGATCGATGGCGTCCTCTCCATGCCGTTCACCGGTTACGAGCTGATCAACCTGCTGCAGAGCACGTTCCAGGCCCAGCTGTCGCGGGATCCCTCCGCCTCGTCCAGGATGGTCGGCGTCTTCGCCCCCAAGGGCGGCGTGGGGAAGACGACCCTCGCGTTCAACCTGGCCGTCGCGATCCAGCAGCACGTGGGGGTCCGCACCGTGCTGGTCGACGGGAGCCTGCAGTTCGGGGACCTGCGCGCGCTGCTCAAGGTGGCGCCGGACGCCCCGTCGATCCTCGACCTGCCCACCGACCGCATCCAGGAGGCCGACCTGGCCGACGTGCTCTGGCGCGACCCGTCCGGGATCGACATCCTGCTGGCGCCGCCCCGCATCGAGATGGCCGACATGGTGACCCCGAGGGACGTGGAGAAGGTCCTCTCGCTGCTCCGGCGCGTGTACGCGGCGACCGTCGTGGACGTCCCCACGAACCTGAGCGACCTGACCCTGGCGTTCCTGGATGCCGCGGACGTCATCCTGCAGGTCCTCACCTACGACTCCACCACCATCCGGAACACCGTCTCCGTCGCCGAGACGTTCCGCGCGATCGGCTACCCGCCGTCGAAGATCCAGTACGTGCTCAACCGCGCGGACTCGCAGGGCGGACTCGACCCCGCGATGATCCAGTCCGCGATCGGACGAAGCCCCGAGCACTCGGTCGTGAGCGACGGCCGGCTCGTGGTCGAGGCGAACAACCAGGGCGTGCCCTTCGTGCTCGCGGCGCCGGACGCGGCGATCAGCGGCGACATCCGCCGCATGGCGGAGGCGCTCCTGCCGTCCCGCCGGCCCGTCGCGGCCCGCGTCTGACCGATGGCCGACGCGCGCCCGATCGGGCTGTTCGACTCCGGCGTCGGCGGGCTCACCGTGCTCCGCGAGGTCGTGCGCCGCCTGCCGCGCGAGTCGACCATCTACCTCGGCGACAACGGCCGGGCGCCGTACGGGACCCGTCCCGACGACGAGGTCCGGCGCTTCAGCGTGGAGTGCCTGGACGAGCTGTCGCGGCGCGACGTCAAGGCGATCGTGGTCGCCTGCAACACGACCACGTCGGTGGCACTGCCGGACCTGCGGCGCCGGTACGACGTGCCGATCATCGGCGTGGTGCGTCCCGGCGCGACGGCCGCGGCCCTGGCCACGCGCACGCGCAGCGTGGGTGTCATCGCCACGCCCGCGACGATCCGGTCGCACGCCTACTTCCAGGCCATCAAGGACGAGAACCCCTTCGTGGAGGTGTACGAGCACGCGACGCCCGAGCTGGTGCCGCTCGTCGAGGCAGGCCTCCTGCACGGCGCGGATGTCGACGAGGCGGTGCGGCGGGCCGTCGCGCCGCTGCTGGGGAGCCGCGCGGCGGACGGCGAGTGGGTGTTCCCCCTGCCCTCGGACGCCCGCATCGACACGCTGCTGCTGGGGTGCACGCATTACCCGCTGCTGGTCGACCCGATCCGGGCCGCCGTGGGCGAGGGCGTGGCCGTGATCGACTCGGCGTCGGCCACGGCCAGCGTGCTCGCCGAGCTGCTCGCCGTGAACGAGCTGGGCGCGCCGGCCGATGCACAGCCGGTTCACCTGCAGTACACGACCGGCGACGTCGCACGGTTCCGCGCCACCGCGGCGGCCCTGTTCGGGGCGGAGTTCGCCACCGTCGAGCCCGTGGTGGTTCCGGAGGCGGCATGATGGTGCGCGCGGCTCCCGGTCGGGCGGCCGGGACCGGCGCGGGTGCGCCGGGCTCGCGCGGGCGCGGCCCATCGGGCGAGCCGCCGACCGACCGGATCGGGCTGCTCCGCGACCGCGGCTGGGCGGCCGGGGTCGTGGTGGGTGCCATCGCCGGGGTCGGCGTCGCCTGGCTCAACCGCCGGGTGCAGCGCATCGCCCGTGGGGGGCTCGTGGACTGGCCGCGAGCCGAACGCCTGGCCGCCGCCCACCTGGCGCGCGTGCCGGGATCCCTGGATGCAGCGGCGATCGGCCGCGCCGGCGCGAGCTACGACGCGGCCATGCGGCGCATCGTGCCCGCGCTGGAGGCCGAGCTCGGGACGGCGCTGCCGGGCGTCGTCGGGCGCCACGCCGCGGTGAGCCGCGCGGACTGGGCCCGGGCGAACCTGGTCGCGTTCCGCCTGCTCTACGGGCACATCGAGGGCGCCCTGGGTGAGCGACTGCGGCCGCACGAGGGGAACCTGGGGGAGGGGCTGGCGGCGCTGATGAACCGTTCGCTGGCCACCCGGCAGATCGCGTTCGTGCTCGGATACCTGGGCACGCGGGTGCTGGGCCAGTACGACATCGCGCTGCTCTCGGCCGAGGCGCGCCCGGGGCAGCTGCTGTTCGTCGAGGAGAACATCCGGGCGACCGCGGAGTCGCTGCGGGTCCCGGTCGACGACTTCCGCGTCTGGGTCGCGCTCCACGAGACCACCCATGCCTTCGAGTTCGAGGCGCATCCCTGGCTGCGCCCCTACCTGGCCGAGCGGATGGAGCGGCAGATCGCCGGCCTGATCGACGATTCCCGGTTGCTGAGCGTGGACGGGCTGGGGCAGCTCGTGCGCCGCTGGCGGACGCGCGACGGCGGCGGGTTCCTGGAGAGCCTGCTCGACCCCGAACAGCGCCGGACCTTCCGCGAGACCCAGACGCTGATGAGCCTGCTCGAGGGTTTCGGGGACTGGGTGATGGACCGCGTGGGCGCATCGTTCCTGCCCGACGTCAGGCTGCTGCGCGAGCGGTTCGAGGCGCGCCGCAGCCAGCCCCGCCGCGGACTGGACGGGATCATGTCCCGGCTGATGGGCATGGACCTCAAGCTCGCGCAGTACCGGCGCGGCGAGCAGTTCGTGGCCGGGGTGGCGTCGGCGGGCGGCGCGGACGCGGTGGCCCGGCTCTGGGACGGGCCGGAGTCACTGCCCACCGAGGCGGAGCTGGGGGATCCGGCCGCATGGGTGAGGCGCGTGGTGGGGCTCCCGGGAGGGGCGACGGCATGACGGATGCTCGCCCGGGCCGCGGCCCCGGTGGTGAGGGTGCGCCCGGCGGCGGAGGCGTGCGGGCAACCGGCGATGCGCCCGGCGCCGGTGGCGTGCCGGCGGCCGGCGGTGCACCTTGGACCGGGGGTGTGCCGGCGGCCATCGCCCTGTCGCCGATCGTCTGGTCGAGGTACGGTCCCGAAGACCTCGACCGGATCCGCGCGGTCGCCCCAGGCGCGCGGCTCGTGACGGTGGCCCCGGACGGCGCCGCGGATGGATCGCTCGACGACGTCGAGGTGCTCCTCCGCGGAAGCGGGTTGAGCGGCGAGATGCTCGAACGGGTCCTTGCCAGGGCGCCCCGGGTGCGCTGGATCCACTCGGCGTCCGTGGGCGTGGAGCAGGTCCTGATACCGGCGACGCTCGAGCGCGGGATCGTGGTCACCAACGGCCGCGGGGTCTTCAGCCGGCCCATCGCCGAGTACGTGCTGATGATGATGCTGGCCACCGCCCGGCGGCTGCCGGCGCTGCTCGACCTCCAGCGCGAGCGGACCTGGCAGCCCCTGCAGGGGCAGGAGCTGCGGGACCTGACGGTGGGGATCGTGGGCTTCGGGTCGATCGGGCGTGCGGTCGCCTCCTACGCGGGGGCGGTTGGGGCTCGCGTCGTGGCGGTCCGCCGCCACCAGGAGCGGGGCGTGGCCAGTGAGCCGGCGATCGACGAGGACCCGCTCCCGCTGCCGCCCCGGGCCGATCTCGTGCTGCCGCCCTCGGGGCTGCACGAGCTCCTCGGCAGGAGCGATTTCGTCGTGCTCGCCGTGCCGCTCACCGGCGGGACAGAGGCGCTGATCGACGAGGCCGCCCTCGCGGCCATGCGCCCGGGTGCGTGGCTCATCAACGTGGCCCGGGGACGGCTCGTGGACGAGCCGGCGCTGCTCCGCGCACTGCGCCAGGGTTCGCTCGGCGGCGCGGTGCTGGACACGTTCCGGGACGAGCCGCTCCCCCGGACCTCTCCCTTCTACGGGCTTCCCAACGTGATCGTGACGCCCCACACCAGCTGGGCCAGCGACCGCGTCCGCCAGCGGAGCATCGAGGTCTTCCTCGCCAACCTCGGACGCTTCGTGCAAGGGCTGCCGCTGCATAACGTGGTGGACCTGGGCGCCGGGTACTGACCGGAACGGCGCCCTGGGGGCCCGCCGAGCCGCTAGGCTTGGCGCATGCAGATCGCGATCGTCGGGCTGGAGGGCTGCGGCAAGTCCACGGTCTTCAACACGCTCACCCGGGGCCACGCGCAGACCGGCGGGTACGGCGGCGCGGTCGTCAACGTCGGCGTGGTGAAGGTCCCCGACGAGCGGCTGACGGCGCTGACCGAGCTCTTCCATCCCCGGCGAGAGGTCCACGCCGACGTCACGTACGTGGATCTGCCCGCGCCCCCGCGCGCCGCGGAAGGTGGCGGGGG
>JAJYEB010000187.1:0-406 GCA_021790375.1 Chloroflexota bacterium
CCCCTCCGGGTCCCGCATCCTGCAGAACGTGCACGCCTGGAACGCAAGGTGAGTTGCGCGGGCGGGGTTGGCGCCGGCGCGCCGCCTGCCATGGCCCCGGCCGTGCTCGGCCGTGCTCGGCCGTGCGTGCGTCCCTGCGGTCGAAGCGGTCGGCGACGCGGAAGCCCCTGCAGGATGCGCTCTCGACCGGACCTGGCGTTCCCCGGGTGCAATTCCTGCAGGAAGGGCGACGTCCGTCCGAACGGCCGCGAGGCTTCTCCGGCAACGCCGCCCGTGGGCCCCGCGGGGACCGTGCAGCGCGATGGGGGAACCGGGCGCGGCTCTCTTTCCGCCTGCTCAGTGGCGGACGGTGGAGAGCATCCCCAGCCATGCCTCGGGTACGAGCCGCTGCGCGAGCAACGGCCCG
>JAJYEB010000187.1:416-4713 GCA_021790375.1 Chloroflexota bacterium
GCGGCCGTGACCGAGTAGCGCCGCGGCAGGCCCGCCGAGGCGGCGAGGTAGCCGTCCTCCTCGAGCTGGTGGAGCAGGGGGAAGGTCGGTGGGACCTCTCCCAGCCGGCGTGCGTACGGCGCAAGCATGTTGAGCGCGTCGAGCCCGCCGATCGGACCGGCGTCGGCGACCACGAGGAGGGCGCACAGGCGGATCAGGTCCGACGGGTGCCCGGGGAGCAGGGAGCGGTGAGGCTGGTCGTGCGAGCGGATGGGCTCGCCGGCGGTTCTTCGGGACGGCGCCGCGGGGACCGCGGGAGAGCCGGATGCAGTCATGGTCGGAACCTCCACTGCTGCAGTTGCGATGCCGCCGCCCGGGCAGGTGCACCGGCCGGCGGACCGGAGGTGTCGTGCTGTCAGCCTCGACTGCGCCGCTGAAGCTGCACTGAAGACCGCCCGCGCACCCGGCCACGGCCGGGTTAAGACTTCGATGCGGACGTGGGGCCGCAGGATCCCGACGGGTGCGATACTCCGCGCGATGTCCGGTCCCGCGGCAGGCGCGCCGCTTCGCGCCATCGACGGCCACGCTGTGGCGCGAACTCCCACCGTGGTGCGCGAGGCGTCCGGCGTCGCGTACCTGCTCCGCCGATCACCCCGTGCCCGCCGGCTGCGGCTCGTCCTGGACGGCGACGGGACGCCGCTCGTCACGCTCCCGTCCCGCGCCCCGATCCGCGCCGCCGACGAGTTCGTGGTGTCGCGCCGCGACTGGATCGAGCGCCATCGCGAGCGGTACGCGGCCGAACGGGCCCGCCACGAGTCGCGGGGGCCGCTCGGCGACGGCGGGACGCTCGACTACTCGGGCCAGCCGCATCGCCTCGAGGTGCGTGCCGAGCCGCGCGTGCGGAGGACCAGGGTCGAGCACGACGATTCGGTCGCCCCCACGATCCGCGTCCGGCTGGCACCAGCCGACGGGCGGCCGCTGGCGAGTGTCCTCGAGGCCTGGCTGCGCCGGGAGGCGCGCGGCGCGGTGGAGCGGCGGGTGGCTGCCCGTGCGCCGCAGCTCGGCGTCGTCCCGGCCGCGGTCCGGATCGGGGACCAGCACAGCCGGTGGGGCAGCGCGTCGCGGACGGGCCGGCTCTCGTTTTCCTGGCGCCTGGTGCTTGCGCCGCCCGTGGTGCTCGACTATGTCGTGGTGCACGAGCTGGCACACCTGGCCGTCTTCGGCCATCCGCCCCGGTTCTGGCAGCTCGTCCGCTCGGTGGTGCCGGATGCGGATCGCGCGCGCCGCTGGCTGCGCGAGCACGCCCGGGAGCTGCACTGGACGCTCGAGTAGCGCCACCGACCGCGAGCGCCGCTGGCTGCGCGAGCACGCCCGGGAGCTGCACTGGACGCTCGAGTAGCGCCGCCTACCGCTCCCGGTGGTACAGGCGGTACGCGTACCGGAACCGGGAGCCGTCGACCCGCGCGAGGATCGCCTCCGCGGACCGCTCTCCGAACTCCATGGCCAGCACGCGAGCCAGCGCCTTGCGGGACGGTGCCCGCCACTCGCTCATCACGGTGGTGCCCGTGAACCCGTGCGCGGCCCAGAAGTCGTCCAGGCGATCGGCCAGCCCGGGCTCGTCCGCCGCATAGCCGAACTCCCGCAGGAACGCGGCGAAGTCGCCCTCCCGCAGGTCGTTGTCGACGATCACGATCTGTCCGCCGGGCCGCACCACGCGCAGCGCCTCCGCGATGCCCGGTTCGCAGCTCCGCACCCGGCTGCTCTCCGGGCCGAAGAAGTACGCCAGGCGCGAGTGCAGCAGGTCCACCGATCCATCGGGGAGTGGGATCGCCTCTGCGCCCGCGGCCAGCACGCTGACGCGCGCGCCCACGGTCTCGGGCTCGGCCGCGATCCTCCGGTGGAGCTGGATCAGCATCCGGGCCGCCGGTTCCACCGCGAACACGTGTGCGGCGCGCTGGGCATAGCGGACCGCGTGATAACCGCCGCCCGCGCCCACGTCGGCCACCACCAGCCCGTCCATCGCGAGCAGGCGATCCATGAACGCCTCGATCCGCGCATCGGGATCGGCGATCCGGTTCTCCAGCTCGTAGGTCACCGCGTCGTGGGCGCCGGGGTAGTCGTAGACGAACGGCTCGGTCGGCAGCGACGTGATCGGCGGCCGGCCGGTCATCTCACCGGCCGTAGCGGCGCGCGCGCTGCTGGAACGTCCGCAGGGCCCGCAGGAAGTCGATCTCGCGGAAGGCGGGCCAGTACGCGTCGCAGAAGTAGAACTCGCTGTGTGCGCTCTGCCAGGGGAGGAAACCGGAGAGCCGGACCTCGCCGCTGGTCCGGATGATCAGCTCGGGGTCCGGCCGCCCCGTCGTGTAGAGGTGCCGCGAGAGCTGTTCGGCGTCGATCCGCGCGGGCAGCTCGTCTGCCGGCACACCCTGGCCGACGAGGTCGCGGACCGCCTCGCGGCACGCATCGACCAGCTCGTCGTGGCCGCTGTAGGCCACCGCGAACGTGGCGAGCGGTCCCTGGCTCGTTGCCGTCGCGGCCTCCGCGGCCTCGATTGCCGCTCTGAGCCGCTCGGGGAGCGCGTCACGCCGCCCGATGACGCGGACGCGCATCGGTGCGGGCCGGTTCCTGCCACGGCCGGCCAGGCCGGCGAGCCGCTCCGTCACCACGTCGAGCAGCGCCGCCAGCTCCTCCGGCGATCGCTCCATGTTCTCGATCGACAGTGCCCAGAGGGTGACCTCGCCGATCCCGAGCACGCGGCACCAGGCGAGCACCTCGAGGATCTTGTCGGCCCCGCGGCGGTGCCCGGCGGCCGGATCCGCGAGCCCTTCCCGCTGGGCCCAGCGGCGGTTGCCGTCCATGATGATGGCCACGTGGCTCGGCCGGGGCCTCGACATGACCTGGTCGCGGAGCCGGTGCGCGTACACGCGGTAGACGGGGGCCAGGGCAAGCAGCCCGAACTGGTGCCGCACGGAGCGGTACAGCGCGCTGGCGCGGCTCCGGTTCGCGCCCGCCTGCATCCGGGTCGCACGCGCGGCCGGTGTCTCAGGCAGATCCCCCGATGACCTGGACAGATCCATCGGCCGCATCATAGCGGTCGGCGTGCTACCCCGGCCGGGTCGGTTCCGCCCGCGGGTGGGCGGACTCCCACCGCCCCACCACGCGATCGAGCCGCTCGAACGCCACCCCGTCAAGCGTCTCCGCCATCTCGACGAACCGCTCGAGCAGGGCGATCCGGTGTCCGCGTCCGATCGCCTCGGGGTGCATCGTCAGCGTGAGGACGCCGCCCGCCTCGTGCCGGTGCGCGTACTGCAACTCGGCCTTCCAGATCTCCTCCACCTTCGATGGCGCCGACAGGGGACCGACGCCCTGCCGGCCGGGTTCGAAGTGGGGCCAGTCGTCCAGCGACCAGCTGATCGGCACCTCCACCACGCGTCCGGGTTCTCCCAGCCGCGATCCGCGCACGTCGTGGACGTCACCGCGCCGCACCCGGTACAGGTGGAGGTCGTCGGCCATCAGCGACGAGTCGTACGTGAAGCCCAGCTCGTCGACCAGCTCCAGGACCTCGTCCGACAGCGACCAGTACGGGGCACGAAAGCCGCGCGGGGGCCGGCCCGATGCTGCGGCCACCGCCTCCGCGCTGCGCAGCATGACGTCGCGCAGGGTCGCCCGGTCGAGCTTCGCCAGGTCCTCGTGCGCCCAGCCGTGGCAGCCGACCTCGTGACCGGCGGCCACGATCGCGGCGACACTGTCGGGGAAGGTCACCACCGTGTGACCCGGCACGAAGAAGGTCGCGGCGATGTGGTGCCTGTCGAGAAGGTCGAGGATCCTGGGCACGCCGACGCGCGGCCCGAACTCGCCGCGCGAGATCAGCACCGGGCCGCCGCCGCGCTCCACCTCCGACGAAATCGCGTCGTGGTCGAACGTCAGCGCGACCGTGAGTCGCGGATCCCCGCCGGTGGGCTGCATCATGGCGCTCATCATGCTCCGGTTGCCCGGCAGGCGACGCTCGCATCGACGCTCCCGCAGCGCGCGGCAGCCTCCCGCGCTAGTGTTGCGTGTCTCAAGCTCCTGCCCTGGCGCAGGCGAGGGGGATCATCGGTGACCTTCGGCCAGAGGCGGCCGCCCGTGGCCGCGTCGCAGCGCGATCGATGGCCCACCCGAGGCGTCCCGGGGCTCCTGTTCGGTGCCGCGCTCGGCCTGGTGGCGGCGGTCGCCAAGGTGCCGGTGAACGTCGTGGCCGGGGGCGACGTGGGCCTCCTGCCGCTGGTGCTGGGCGTCGGCCTCGCGACGTGGTACGGGTACCGCATCGCCGGCGTCT
>JAJYEB010000188.1 GCA_021790375.1 Chloroflexota bacterium
TGTCCCGGGGTGGCAGGGCGGGCGCCGGGGGGCGCGGCCCGGCACTGTCCCGGGGTGGCGGGCCGGACGACGCGAGTGTGGGGTGGCAGGGCGGGCGCCGGGGGTGGCGGGCCGGGCGACGCGGCCGGCGGACATGGCACGGCCCACTGCCCGGCACGGCCGCCGCTGGCGCGGACGGCGTCCCGGCACGGTCCGCTGGCCGGCACGGCCGCCACTGGCACGGCCCACTGCCGGCGCGCCCGCTACCGGACGGTGGTCAGCGGTCCCGGAGCAGCGCCTCGTACGTCTCGGGTCGCCGACCCCGCAGGTACGAGCCGAAACCGCCCGACGCATCGACCGCGGCATCGCGCAGCTCGGTCACGACCAGGCGCGGGCGCAGGTAGCCGGCGCGGACGACCGACCCGTCCGGGCCCGCGATACCGCTCTCCCCGAAGAAGACCACGTCCGACCGACGATCCGCGGTGTTGGCCAGCGCCACGTACACGTTGTTCTCGATCGCGCGCCCGACCAGGTTCGCGGCCTGCTGCGCCCGGAACGGCTCCATGTCGGCCGAGGGGACGGCGATCACCTGCGCCCCACCCAGCGCCAGCAGGCGGGCGACCTCCGGGTACTCGACGTCCATGCAAATGCAGGCACCGATCCGGAGGGCCGGTCCCGGATCCCGGAGTTGCAGGTCGAAGACGGGGTACGCGTCGCCCGGTGCGAACGCGTTGAACTCCCCACCGTACAGGTGGGTCTTGCGGTACACGCCGGCCAGGCGACCGTCACGGTCGACCACCAGGGCCGAGTTGAACGGCCGGCCCGGATCGGCCGGGTTGGTCTCGATGAAACCCGCGACGAGGGCGACCCCCGACCGGGCGGCAAGCTCCCGGAGCGCGCGCGGCCCGGGACCGTCGGCGGACTCGGCGACGGACCGCGGGTGGGACCCCAGTGCGTACCCCTGCAGGAAGCACTCCGGGAACACCACCAGGGACGCGCCGCGTGCGGCGGCACGGCCCAGGACGCGCCTCGCGAGCGCCAGGTTGGCGGCAGGGTCGCCGACGCGGGCGGCCAGCTGTGCCACCCCCACCCGCAGACCGTCCAGGCCGGCGGGAGCCATTCGAGCCGCAGTCGTCCCCGGCATGGTCGCCCTCGCCGCAACAGTCGGCTTCGCCGCAGTGGTCGTCCGTGGGAGCGCCGCCGGCCTCACCCGTGAGGGCGTCGTCGGTCCGTCACTCCCGCCCGTGGCCGACCTCCTCGGGCTCCTCGTACCACTTGACCTTGTCGCCCACGCCGGCCCGGATCTTCCAGCGCGTCGACTTCCGGCCCGCGTCGATCGCGGCCCGCAGCGCGGCCAGCTGGTGGAGCACGTCGTGGTGCGGCGGGCGCCCGAAGTCGAGCTCCGCCGGCCGCAGGTCGACCCGGACGAAGTCCTCCAGCTTGGCGATGTTCCCGGTGACCGTCCGCCACCAGCCCCAGTCGTTCGAGGTGAGCTCGACGATGCGCGGGACGTTGATCGTGTCGCGATCGTGCTCGCCCAGGGGGTAGTCCGCGAGCAGCGCCAGCGCGTCCACCACGTCCTTGCGGTTGATCTGCACGATCTGCAGCTTGGAGAGGAGCAGCTCCGTCAGCGGCAGCGTGGGCCGGTCCACCTCCAGTCGCGGGCCGAACTCGATCCGGTGGCACATCTCCAGCCGATCGACCAGCACGTCCACCGGCCGGTTGTGCGCCGGGTCCACGAAGTACAGCTGCTTGTGCCCGTACAGCGCGTTGTACTGGCGGTCGCCCACGTAGCCCTCGCGGGACAGCAGCTCCGACACGGCCTTGCGGTCCCTGCTGCGGGTCGCGATGTCGATGTCCTTCCGGGCGCGGCCCACCCGTGCGGTCCATCCGGGCATCCGGGCGTGGAACGCGAGCCCGCCCATCAGCCGGACCACGAGGCCCTCGCGCTCGCACAGGGCGACCACCCGTAGCGCCTCGTCCAGGGGATCGTCCAGCGTGCGCACCTGGCCGGCCGCGATGGGCTCACCGGCGGCCATCATGCGAAATGCGCAGTCATCGGGGGTTTGTCATGCGAATTGCGTCACCGAGGGGACGGGAGTGCAGGGCGACACGGTGGCGGCGAGTATATACTCGCGCCGCGTCCCGGGCCCCGGGCGTGCGCCGGTCGCCCTGGCGGGCGGCGGCGATGGCAGGCGGCGACCGCGGCGGAGGAGGTCACCGTGGCGGTCGCAGAGGCAAGAGGAGGCCCTGCGTCCCATGGCTGCCGGCACCTCGGGTAAGACGCTGTTCACGCGCCAGTCATCCGGGCTGGTCCGCGAGGTGAGCGTCGTCAACGCGCTGTTCTTCAACACGGCGGCGTTCATCGGCGTCGGTCTGGGCTGGTACCCGGTCTTCTACGCGTTACCCGGCATCGCGGTCGGCACCCTCGGCGCATTCACCACCTACGGCGTGGCCGCGATCATCGTGGGTGTCTTCTGCGTGGTGCTCGCCCTGATCTTCGCCTCGCTGACCAGCGTGATGCCGCGCTCCGGCGGCGACTACGTCTTCACCAGCCGCATCGTCCCGAGGGTGGGACCGTTCATCGGCTGGCTGGAGAGCTGGACGCTGGCGTTCGCGTCCCTCGGGATCATCGCGTTCGAGGTCCCGATCGTGGTCCGGAACCTGCAGATCACGGCGCGGATCATCGGGATCGGCACCGGGAGCAGCTTCTTCTCCGGCGCGAACAGCTGGTTCACCGACTCCACCGGCGCGGTGACCGGCGTGCCCGGGTTCATCGCCGCGCTGATCGTGCTGGCGCTGGTCGCGCTGGTGGTCTTCCAGCCGACCCGGCGGTTCCACCGGATCATCACCAGCCTGGCGATCCTGAGCCTGATCGCGGGCGTCGTGATGTTCGTGCTGGGGCTCGTCGCCATCGACCCCACCACGTTCGCGAACAACCTGCCGAAGTACACCGGCGGCGTCACCGTCGACCAGCTCGCGGCCGCGGCGAACAAGGCCGGGCTGCTGACGGCGAACGGCGGCGTGGACTTCACCCCGGCCGTCTTCATGCTGATGGCGTCCGTGCTGCTGTTCCAGTACATCGGCTTCCAGTACTCCGCGTACATCGCCGGCGAGGTGCGCGGCAACGTCCGCCGGACCGTGCTGATCGCCCTCCTGGGCGCGCTGGTGATCGGCGTGCTGATGAACTCCGTGTACACCGACTTCATCGCCGGCCGGCTCGGCATCAACGGCCAGGTCGGATGGGGCGGGGCGTTCTGGGGCTACATCTCCAGCCCGGCCCTGCCCATGGGCCAGCCGGCCTCGATGCCGCTGGCGGGCGCGGTCGCGAACCCCGGCCTGTGGCCGCTGTGGACGATCGTCAGCCTGGCCGTGACGCTGTTCCCGTTCCTGCTGTGCCCCGTGTACATCGTCTTCCTGAGCCGGGTGCAGCTGGCGTGGAGCCTCGACCGGCAGGTGCCGGAGTGGTTCGGGGCGGTCTCCGAGCGCCTGCACGCGCCGGCCAACGCGATCCTCGCGGCGCTGGTGGTGGCGGCGCTGTTCGCGCTCTGCCAGAACTTCCCGATCCTGGGTCCGCTCGCGGCATCCAGCGACGGCAAGCTCAACCTGATCTCCACGGCGTGGTTCAGCATCTTCGCGTCCGGCCTGACCTGGGTCATGCCCGGGATCAACGCGCTGCTCGCCCGGTACACCCGTCCCGACCTCGTCAAGGACGCGCCCTGGGCCGGAGCGCTTCCGGTGCTGGGGGTCATCTGGCTGGTCTTCGCGTTCGTGCTCTACTGGTTCGCGGGCATCGTGCCGGTCTGGAACGCCCTGACGGCTCCGAAGGCCACCCCGCTCGCGTACCTCAACTCCACGGGCGTGTCGTTCGTGGTCGCGCTGATCCTGATCGGTGCCGTGATCTACCTGTTCCAGGCCATCCGCAACCGGGCGGCCGGCATCGAGACGTCGCTCATGTACCAGGAGCTCCCGCCCGACTGATCGGGCCGCAACCCGGCGCCGGGCGGTGGGGCTGATCCCGCCGCCCGGTGTCACCTCCGCGGGCACGGTGGTGCCGGCCCGCCCACTCCCGGTGCGACGGCGACGACCCCGCCGCACCGGCGCAGCCGGTCGTCGGGGAGATCGATGGCGAAGCCCTTCCGCCTGTACGTCTGCAGCGACATCCACGCCTCCGAGCGCGCGTGGCGCAAGTTCCTCAACGCGATGCGGGCCAACGTCTACCGGGTGGACGCCGCGGTCATCGCGGGCGATCTCACCGGCAAGGCACTGGTCGCCGTGGTGAAGGGCGAGGACGGCGGCGAGGCATGGACCGCGAGCGTGCTCGGCCAGCGCCGCGTGGCGCGCACCGAGAAGGAGCTCGCGGACCTGGAGCGCTCGATCGCCGACCTCGGCTACTACGCGGTCCGCGTCACGGCCGAGGAGCGCGCCGCCATGGAGGCAGATCCGGCCCTGGTGCGCCGGCATTTCGAGGAGAAGATCACGGGTCGCGTCCGCGAGTGGATGGACCTGGCCGCCGAGCGCCTCGAGGGTTCCGGCGTGCCGGTGTACCTGATGCCCGGCAACGACGACGACTTCGAGATCGACCCGATCCTCGAGACATCCACCTACTGCCGCAACGTCAACGAGCAGGTCGTCGAGCTGACGCCATGGCACCAGCTGGTGAGCATGGGCTGGTCGTCGCCGACGCCGTGGTCCACTCCGCGGGAGCTGCCGGAGGAGGAATTCCTCGACC
>JAJYEB010000189.1 GCA_021790375.1 Chloroflexota bacterium
CTGCGCGCGTCCCTTCTCGACCGACTGGCGGCCCAGTGGATCGCCCTGGGCGTCACGCTCACGGGCCGGCCCGACGAGGACCTGATCGACATCGAGGCGCTCGTCGCGCTCACCGCGGAGCTGGGCCAGGAGGACGCCCGTGTCTACGAAGGCGCCGTCGACTGGTGCACCGCCTATGGGGCCGCCGTGAACGTCGGTCGATTGCGAACGGTGGCGGCCGAGATGGCGATCGATGTTGCGCGGCTGGGCACGTTCGCCGCGCTGCTTTCTTCGGCAGGAGGGCCTCGCTGGCCCTTTCCCGGCGAGACGGCGTATCGCTACGAGCCTCGCGGCAAAGTCCACATTCGCACCTTGCGCACAGCGGCGGCTCTTGCGTGGCGCCTGCGTTCAGCCTTTGGCGTGACTGCCCGTGCGGACATCCTCGCGATCCTCGCCGCAGCCGGTGGACGGGAGATGACGGTGGCCGACCTCGCACGCCTGGCGCGGTTCACCAAGCGCAACGTTGCGCTGACCGTCCAGTCGCTGGCGCTGGCCGACGTGCTCGAGGTCGACCGCATCGGCAACGAGCTGCGCGTCAAGCTCACCGGTGAGCCTGGCTTCCGTGCCTGGCTGGAGCCCACGCCATGCGGCTACGTGGATTGGGTGGGACGGTTCGCCGTAGCGGTGCGCGCGCTCGGGTTCGCGGTGCCGGCAACGGCACCGGCATCGGTGCGGGCCATCGAAGCGCGTGTGCTCATGACTCAGCTTGCTCCTCTCATCCGTCGCACTGGGCTGCCGCTGCCAGACACGTCGGCGATGGGCGAGGCATTCAACGCCGCCTTTGACCAATGGTGCTCCCGTCTTGCGGACGCATTCACGCCGTAGCTCCGAGCTCGGCCGTCGCGAGGCCTGGCTCACCGCCGGCGCGCTCTTCCTCGTCGCGCTCGCCGTGCGGGCCGTGGCCGCCGCCGCGATCCCCTTCCCGGTCCCCGAGGACACCGCCTACTACGTCGCCGTGGCCCGGAACCTGGTGGAGGGGCACGGCCTCATCAGCGACGCGCTGTGGAGTTACCAGACCCCGCCGCTGGTGGTGCCGCGTGCCGCGTTCGAGGTCTGGCTCCCGCTGCCCACGTTGCTGGCCGCGGTGCCCATGGCACTGCTCGGGCCCACGTTCCGGGCAGCGCAGGTGGCCGCCGTGCTGGTCGGAGCGCTGGTCCCGGTGCTCGCCTGGCGGCTGGCCGCGGACGTGGCGGGGGAGCGCGGCCTGCCGGCGGGGCGGGCCCGCACGGTGGCGCTGGGCACGGGCCTGGTGGCGACCGCCTACGGCCCGCTGGTGGTGCACGGCGCTCTTCCCGACTCGACGATGCCGTTCACGGCGCTGGCGCTGACCGCCTGCCTGCTGATGGCCCGGATCCTGCGCGACCCACGTGGCGCCACTCGCGCCGGCACCCACGGCGACGCCCGCGGCGAAGGCGCCCGCGCCGGCACGATCCGGGATCCCCGGCTGCTGGGCCTCGGCGCAGTACTCGGGCTGGCCGCGCTCGCGCGAGACGAGGCGCTGTGGGTGGCTCTGACCTGGGCCGCACTGGCCTGGTTCGGTGCCGGCACCCTCGACCGGCGGGCCCGGGCCCGCCTGATCGCGATCCCGGCCGCGATCTCGATCGCGATCTACCTGCCGTGGATGGTCCGCGACTGGCTGGCGTTCGGCTCGCCCATGCCCGGCCAGGCGCTGGCCAACGCGCTGTCGGTCACCGGGTTCGACATCTTCGCCTGGCAGGACCGCCCGACGCTCGCCCGGTACCTCGCGCAGGGGCTGGGGGGGCTGGTCGGCGCCCGCGTCGACGGCTTCACCCACAACCTGTTCGACGTGCTGCTGGTCCCGGCCATCCCCGCGGGGCCGATCGGGCTCGTCGCGCTCCTCTGGCAGGGGCGGGGCGGGGCGCTGCGGCCGCTCCTCGTGCTGTCCGTCATCACCTTCACGGCCGCCACGCTGCTCTTCCCGATTGCCACGACCTGGGGCACGTTCCTCCACGCCGCGGGCCCCGTGCAGGTGCTGCTCCTGGTGTCCTGCATGCTCGCGCTCGATGCGCTGCTCGTGCGGATCGGGCGGCTGCGCGGCTGGACGCGGCCCGTGGCCTGGCTCGGGCCGGTGCTGGTCGCGGCCACGGCGGTCCCGGTGCTGGCGATCTCGGTGGCGTCGATCGCGGGGGTCGGGCGCGACGTGCAGGCGCGGTACGAGGCGCTCGCCGAGCGGCTGACCGCGACCGGTCTCCCTCCCGCCACTGCCGCGCCGATCGTGGCGGACTTCCCGATCTGGATCGCCTGGAGCATGGGCGTCCCCACGCTGGGGCTGCCGGACGAGTCGCCCGCGAGCGTGCTGGACCTGGCGCACCACTTCGACGCACACGTGCTGGTGGTGACCGGCACGCACGGGATCTGGCCGGGGGTCCTGGCGGCCGGTGGCGCTGACGCGGACTGCTTCGTCCCGATCGACCTGGCGGGCGCGGGCAACACCTCCGCGCCGGCGTCCACGCCGGCGGCCCCGACCGCGCCGGGCACCTCCACCGACCCCCTCGCGGGCACCCACGCCTACCGGATCGTGTGCGGCCCGTGACTCGAGACCGTAAGGCCTCGCGCACGAACCCTATACTCCCGTGCGATGGACGCGGCTCAACGTGACGGCGCGCGCCTGGACCAGCTCTATGCAGAGGCCAAGCAGCTGGTCAGCTACGGCGCGAACCAGCTGCGCGCCATCGCGACCCGCTACCGCGAGGCCTACGCCGACGTGCTCGCGACCACCCGGCTCCAGCGCGAGGAGCTGGAGGCGCTGTCCCATGGGCCGGCCGACCCGGGCAACGAGGCGCGCCGCGCGACACTGCAGCAGGCACTCGAGACGACCACCACGGAGCTCGGCGAGCGGCAGATGGAGCAGGCCAAGCTGGAGCTCGTCATCACGCACCTGGAGCGCGCGTGGCTCTTCCTCCAGCAGGGCGACGGCAGCCTGGTCGGCGGCGCCGCGGCCGGGACGCCCACCGACGTGCAGATGCGGGTCATCGAGGCGCAGGAGTCCGAGCGCCATCGCCTCGCGCAGGAGGTCCACGACGGACCGGCCCAGGCACTGACCAACGCGATCTTCCAGGTCGAGTTCATCGACCGGATGCTGGACCGCGATCCGGCGGCCGCCCGCGCCGAGATCCGGTACCTGCGCGACCTGCTCCGCCGGGAGCTGGGCGACGTCCGGGCGTTCATCACGCAGCTGCGGCCCCCGCTGCTCGACGAGATCGGCCTCTACGGCGCCATCCGCGACCAGGCGGGCGCCCTGGAGACCGCCACGGGCGTGGGCGTGGACCTGCAGCTCGCGGCGCCCCCGGAGCGGCTGGGCGACACCCAGCAGACGGTGGTGCTGCGGATCGTGCAGGAGGCGCTGCAGAACGTGCGCCGCCACGCCAACGCGCACCATGTCCGCATCGCGACGCAGGCCGCAGGGGGTCCGGACGGCGAGTGGGTGCTCGAGATCGTCGACGACGGGCGCGGGTTCGACCCGGACGTCGTGCGCGACGGCGCGAACAGGAGCTTCGGGCTCCGCTTCATGCGCGAACGCGCCGAGCTGATCGGGGCGCGGCTCGAGCTCCAGTCGAATCCCTCGGCGGGCGCGCGCGTCTGCGTTACGATCCCCGCAGGGACAGACAGGAGGTAGGGACATGCCGGAGGGCTACCAGGGACCGGATCGGCGACGGACCATGCCCGACCGGCGAGGAGGCGCGGTGCTCAAGATCCTGCTGGTCGACGACCATCCCTTCTTCAGGCTGGGCCTGCGCAACGCGCTCGGGGAGCAGCCCGACCTGGAGATCGTCGGCGAGGCGGAGGACGCCCAGCGGGCCATCGACGTGGCCGACGAGCTCGCCCCCGACATCATCCTGATGGACCTCTCGCTCCCCGCGCCGGGCGGCATCGAGGCCACCGCGCGGATCAAGCGCGGGCTCCCCAGCGCCTCGGTGATCGTGCTGGCGCAGAACGAGGACGAGGACTCGCTGTTCGACGCGATCAAGGCCGGGGCCGCCGCGTTCATCCTCAAGGACGTCGCGCCGGACGACTTGGTGGCGATCATCCGCCGGGTCGGCGGCGGGGAGTACCTGATCAACGACAAGGTCTTCGCGCGTCCGGCGGTGGCCAGCCGCGTCCTCAAGGAGTTCCGGGAGCTCTCGATCTACGGGCAGGAGTCGCAGCCGATCTTCGCCCCGCTTTCGCCACGCGAGGTGGAGATCCTCGACAACATCGCGCAGGGCATGACCAACAAGCAGGTGGCCTTCCAGCTCTCGATCAGCGAGCAGACCGTGAAGAACCACATGAGCAGCATCCTGCGCAAGCTGTCGGTGAACGACCGCACGCAGGCCGTGGTGTACGCGATGCGGCAGGGCTGGATCCGGGTCCCGGAGGACTGAATGGGCCGGCCGGAGGAGCCGGTGGCCGGGCCGGAGGGGCAGGCGACCGCATCGGGCGGGGAGGCGGGCTCGGCCGTCAGGCCGGTGGCCGCCGCGCTCGGCGGCGCCGAGGAGCAGCTCGAGCGGCTGGGGCGCGAGCTCACCGAGATCGCCATGCTCGAGCAGCAGACCCGGGGGGAGGCGGCGCGCCACGAGCAGCGGCGCGTCCAGGCGGGCGAGCGGCTGACGGCCATGCAGAGCCGCAAGGACGCCGACCCCGACGAGCTGCGCGAGGCGGTG
>JAJYEB010000190.1 GCA_021790375.1 Chloroflexota bacterium
GCTGGCGCTCGCTCGTGCCGCGGAGGCGGCGGGCTTCGAGACGTTCTTCCGCTCCGACCACTACACGAGCTTCCCGGGCGAGGCCGGGCTGCCGACAACCGACGCGTGGGCGACCCTGGCCGGCCTGTCGCGCGAGACCCGGCGGATCGGGCTCGGCGTGCTGGTTTCCCCGGTCACGTTCCGGCCCCCGGGCCAGTTCGCGAAGGTCGTCACCACCGTCGACGAGATGAGCGGCGGGCGGGTGGAGGTCGGCCTGGGCGCCGGCTGGAACGAGCGGGAGCATGCCGAGTACGGGTTCCCGTTCCCCGACGTCCGCGCCCGGTTCGACATGCTCGAGGAGCAGCTCGAGATCCTGCACGGGCTCTGGACGGAGCCCGCGGGCTGGTCCTTCGAGGGTCGGTTCTGGCAGATCCGCGGTGGGCGGCTGGTGCCGCGACCGGTGGAGCGGGCCGGACGCAGCCACCCGAACCTGATCGTGGGCGGGGAGGGGAAGCCGCGGACGGCACGCCTGGCGGCGCGCTGGGCCGACGAGTTCAACGTCTCGAGCCTGGCGCCGGACGCGGCCCGCGAGGCGTTCGGGCGGGTGGCGCGGGCGTGCGAGGATGCCGGCCGCGACCCGGGCAGCATGGTCCGCTCGGCGATGGTCGGCGTGCTGGTCGCGCCGACAGCGCGCGAGGTCTCAGGCCGGGTGCGGGCGCTGCTGCGGATGCTGGGGCGCGATGTCGACGGGGCGGAGGCCTGGCTCGAGGAGCGCCGGCCGCGGTGGATCATCGGCACGCACGACGAGGCGCTGGCGCAGGTGGAACGGTTCAGGGCGGCGGGCGCCGAACGGATCATGCTGCAGGACCTGCTGCCCCGTGACCTCGAAATGGTGCACGAGCTCGGCGAGCTGTTCGATCTGCCCGCGGGGCGCGATCGCTGACCCGGCGCCACGGCTGACCCCGGCGCGACGACCGGCGGGCGAGACGGCCGCTCCTACGCGTCGCCGGTAGCGGACCCTCCCCCGTCGCCGGCGGGTCCGTCCGCCTCGGCCTCGTCGGCCGCGGCGCGGTACGGGGTGAACTCGCGCCTCAGCGCATCCGGGTTGGTCCCGAGCGCCAGGGCCAGGTGGTACGTCGTCAGCTGCAGCGGGATGGCGGTCGCCAGCAACGATGCGACGGGGCCCGGCAGGCCGGCCGGGTCGGGCACCACCACCCGGCCCGCCGGCGTCAGCTCGGCCGGTATCCCTGCAGCGGAGGTGGCGGTCAGGATCGCGCCGGGACGCACCCCGACCCGGGCGACCGCGGCCAGCACCTGTCGGGCGCGCGCAACCCGCACATCCAGGCGCTCGCGATCGGACAGCACCAGCACCAGCCCGGTGCCGACGTCGAGCGCCGGGATGTGGCCGTGCAGCATGGTCTCCAGGTCGCGGTACGCCGTCGGGACGTACGCGGCCTCCTCGATCTTCAGGGTCATCTCGCGGCCTGCGATCCGATCGGTGCCGGAGCCGACCACCACGAGCGTCCGGCTCGTGGCCAGCTCGTGCGCCAGTTGTGCGGCTGCATCGGCCGCGGCGATCCCCGCGTCGAGCGGCGCCCGCAACGCCCCCGGCGCGGTCTGCCGCTCCGCAAGGCGGTCGGCGACGAGCGCCGCCGCGACGATCGCTCCCGAGTACGCGATGGTGTGGCACCAGGAGAGGTCGACCTCGGTGGTGCAGAGGCACGCCTCCGCGACGGCCGCGGCCGGGCTGTTGGCGCCGGCGGTGATCAGCCCGACGCGCCCCCCGGCGTCCCGCGCCGCGATCATCGCGTCGATCGTGGCCCGGCTCGCACCCTCGTGGCTGATCCCGACCACGGTCCCCGGCCAGGGGTCGAGTGCGGCCTCGAGCGCTTGTCGCGCGACAGGGCCGAGTCCCGGCAGGCCGGCTCGGCTCCACGCCTCGTGCCAGATGGCGGCGGCCGCCATCGCCGCATGCTCCGACGTGCCGCATCCGACCACTGCCGGTGGCCAGGCGGACGCCGCGCTCGCCCGCAGCAGCGACGCCATCGAGGCGGCGGCGTCCGCGATTTCCGGATGGGTGGCGAGGCGCCCGGCGAGGTCGGGCTCGCGCACGATGGCGTCCCACATGAGGTAGGGCGGGCCGGATCGCAGCGGCGGCATGGGGGCCGCGGCCCACGGGTGGGCCGGATCGCAGGACGGACGCGGGTCGGGGCGCATCACGGGTGGGTCCTCCGGCCTTCCGCCCGTCCGCCGGGTGCACCGGCCCCGACCGCCCGGATCACGGATGCGGGCGCGACGACGGCGGCCGGACGAACGTGGCCTGACGTGCGCGGCGTGAAGTCCGCGGAATACCCAGGCGCGGGATCTGGAGGCGAGGGCTGGATTCGAACCAGCGAATGGAGGCTTTGCGGGCCTCCCCCCTTGGACCACTCGGGCACCTCGCCGTGCCAGGACGCATGCTACGCGCGATCGGGGATCCGGCGGCGCGCGTCAGCTCAGTCTTCGCGACGCAGGGCTCAGCGGATGCGTCCCAGCCGCGCCGGCGGCCAGTATCGTGCCCAGGGCCGCCCGATCACCGCGGCCGGGTCGACCGGACCGAACGCCCGTGAGTCGGTCGACTGGGCCGGATCGTCGCCCCGCAGCTCCAGGCGGCCGTCCTCGTCGATGCCGGCGACCCGTTTCACGAGCCAGCGCGACGGTTCACGCGGGTCGGGGACGGCGACCAGGTCGGATGGCCGCGGTGGCCGGCCCCGGTAGGCATCCGGGTCGACGAGCAGCAGGTCGCCCGGCTCGAGGAGCGGACGCATGCTCCCGCCCGCGACTGCGCTCCGGAAGGCCCAGCTGCGGGTCACCCGGGCCAGCTGGGGGCCGACCGCGATGCCCAGGGCGGCGATGCCGATCCCGAACCTGACGCCCGCCCGGAAGCGGGCGCCAGGGAGTCCGTCGGCGGGAGGTCGACCAGGATCCGCCCGCCGGGGCGCGGGCGAGGGACGACCGCGTCCGGAGGCTGCCCTGCGCTCCACAGGACGCGGCGGAGGCGTGCGGCTCAGGCCTGCGGCCTGCCGCCCTTGGTCTCCCAGAAGATGTCCGCGAACTCCTTCACCAGCGCCTGGAGCTGGGCCGCGGCACTCGCGTCGACGCTCTGCTTGCACGCGCCGGCCTGCTTCAGGATCCGCCAGGTGAGGTCGTGAAGCTTCGGGTACTTCTCGAGGTGCTCGGGCTTGAAATAGTCGCTCCAGATGACCTGGATCTCGCGCTTGACGATCTCCGCGTGCTCTTCCTTGATCGCGACGCAGCGCACGAACTTATTGCGCTGGGCCACGTCGTTGCCGAGGTTGTCGTTGATGAGTTCGACCATGCGGGCAACGGTGCGGGCGCCGAGCTCGGCACTGTGCGGATCGTAGATGCCGCAGGGGATGTCGCAGTGGGCGTGGAGCGTGTGGCGGGGCGCGATTGCCGCCGCGATCCGTTCTCGAAGCACGATGGACTCCTCCGGACTTCGTGGTGTGTGCTGGGCCATCGTGCCACGGACCAGCCTCGCGCGCAGACGGCCGTGCCGGCGCGTCCGCGCGGCACCACACGTACACGCCCGTGCCGGCGCGTCCGCGCGATAGCCCCCGTCCATGCCCGTGCCGCCGCGCTCGCGCGGCGGTGCTCCCGTACCCGGTGCTGCTCGTGGCCGCGATGGCTCGCGCACTCGACCGAGCGTCCGCGCGTGGACTGGCCCCTGTCCGCTGCCGGCGCGCGCGGGTCGGTATGATGCCCGCATGCACGATCGCCGAGCAGGCGGCCCGGACGCGATACCCGTCTGTCCGTTCCTGGCGCTGGCCACCGACCGCGATGCTCGGGCCGACGTGCCCGATCGCCGCCACCGATGCTACGCGGAGCCTGAGCCGGCGCCCCGTGCCATCGCGCACCAGCAGCAGTACTGCCTGACTCCGGCCTTCGCCACCTGCGCGACGTTCCAGGACTGGGCCCGCAGGGAGGCGGCCCGCGTCGTTCCGTCCGGCGCGGGGCCCGCGGCCGGTGGGACGCAGGCGGCCGACGCCGCGCCGGTATGGGAGCGTCCGGCCGATCTCGACGTCGCCGAAGTGCCGGTCGACCGGGAGCAGCCAGCCGGAGCTCGCCCGGCTGTCACGGGCGACGCAGGCGAACCCGGGCTGTGGGGCGACGAGCGCGCCTGGGCTGCGCCGCCGCCCTGGCGACGCGGAGAGGAGGCCGAGGCCGAGCCGCAGGGCCGCACGAACGGACCGCCCGGATCAGCGGCCGGAGAGTCCGGGAGCCTCGATCGTGGGGCGCGTTCCGTCGAGCCCGGCGTCGATCGGGGGCAGGCCGGGCCTGCCTGGGGCGAGGCGGCGTTGCGCGGTGCGCAGCTGGGACCTCTGCCCGAACCTCCCGAGGGCGTGGTGCCCAGCACGGTCCGGCGGCCCTTCGACGAGCGGTGGGCGCCGGACGGTGGAGGGCCTGGCAGTGGGGTGCTCGCCGATGGCACGTCCGTCTCGCTGCGGGCCGAGACGCCGAGCCCCGAGCCCGATTCGCGAGGGCCCGCGCGGGCCGCGAGCGGGCGTGCCGGCACTCCGGGCACGGGGGGCTACCGGCGGGAGCTCGGGGACGACGGTTCCGCTGAGCTTCCGGCCTTCCTTGCCCGCCGCGCGGCCATCGCCCCGGACGTCCATCGGGATGCTGCCGCCGCGCAGCCGGGCCGCGGG
>JAJYEB010000191.1 GCA_021790375.1 Chloroflexota bacterium
TGCTCGCCGGGTGGGCCTTTACCTTCAACCCGGTCACCGTCGTGGTGTCCGTCGTCTTCAGCCTCATTGTCGGGATCGTGTTCGGCGTCTGGCCGGCCAGCCAGGCCGCCCGGCTCGACCCCGTGGTCGCTCTGCGCTACGAGTGAAAGGGAACCCTTCGATGGTCGACTACCCCAACGCGCCGGATCCCGCCAGGGCACCGGGGCCCGGTCCTGCACCCGCCCAGGCGCCTGCGCCCGCGCCCGTCCCCGTCCGGCCGCCGGCATCGGGCGGATCGTCGCGCGGTACCACGATGCTGTTCGCGCTGGCGGGGCTGATCGCCGTCGGAGGGGTCGCGTTCGCCGTCGGCCGGTTGACGGCCCCGCCGGCCGCGGCCGCCACCGGACGGTTCGGGACCGGCGCCGCCGGGTTCCGCAGCCAGTTCGGAGCGAACGCGAGCTTCGCGCCGGGCGCGGGGCGCGGGTTCCTGGGCGGGGGCATCGCGGGCGGGGCCGCCGACGTATCGCTGCGGGGAACCGTGCAATCGATCAACGGCAACACGCTGACCCTCCAGACCGCCAGCGGGAGCATGGTCACCGTCGACCTGAGTGGCTCGACGACCTATCACAAGCAGGCCGCCGCCAGCTCGAGCGACGTGACGACGGGCAGCCAGGTGCTCGTGCAGGTACAGTTCAACCGGACCGGGCTCGGGGCTGCCCCGGCCGCCAGCGGCGCACCGGCCGGCGGCGGGGCTCCCCTCGCCAGCGGCGCGCCTCGCACGTTCACGGCCAGCGACGTGACCGTGGTGACCCCGTAGGAGGAGCCTCGTGCACCTGCTCGTCGTCGAGGACGACGCCCGGCTGGTCCGGTTGCTGAAGCGACTCCTCACGCAGGATCGCCATGTCGTCGAGACGGCCTCGAGCGCGGCCGAGGCGCTCGAGATCGCGACGTCGTCGATCGAGCTCGACGCAATCGTGCTCGACATCGGCCTGCCGGACCGGTCGGGGTTCGAGGTGGCCCGGCGCCTGCGCCATGACGGGTGCCAGGTGCCGATCCTGATGCTGACCGCCCGCGACGCGGTCAGCGACCGCGTGGAGGGGCTCGACGCCGGCGCCGACGACTACCTGGTGAAGCCGTTCGCGTACGAAGAGCTGCTGGCGCGGCTGCGCGCCCTCGGGCGGCGGCCTCCGGCCCGGAAGCTGGTCCGGCTCGCCGCGGGTCCGATCGCACTCGACGAGGCGAAGCGGCGCGTGACCGTGGACGGCCGGTCGGTGGATCTCAGCCAGCGCGAGTTCTCGATCCTTGAGTGCCTGCTGCGCCGGCCGGGCCAGGTCCTCACCCGTGACCAGCTGCTGGACTACGCGTGGCCCTACGGCGTCGCGTTGACCCCCAACACGGTCGAGGCGTACATCCACCTCCTGCGGGACAAGCTCGGCCCGGCCGCGGACCGCGTCGAGACGGTGCGCGGCGTGGGGTATCGGCTGCGTGAAGACTGACTCCACGACGCATCCCGCGCTGCGCGATCCGGCGGCCACGGCCGGGGGGGAGACGGGGGAAGCGTCGCTGCTGCGCCGCACTCGCTGGCGGCTGATCGCGTGGAGCGGCGGCCTGACGTTCCTGATCCTGGCGCTCCTGGGGATCGCGGTGTATGCGGCGGTGGCGAACTCGCTCGACACGAGCGCCACGGCACAGCTCCAGCGCCGGGCCGAAGAGATCGGACGGTTCATCGAGCACAGCGGCGCGTTCCCCCAGCGGCCCCAGGTCGGCATCGCGTTCGGAGGCGAGTCGGGCGGCACGATCGCCTTCATCGTGGCGCCCGGCGGGACGGTGCAGGGCGGGACCAATGCCGGGCTGCCGGCCGGCCTGCCGGATGCCGGAGGTGTGGCCGCCTCGCAGCAGTCCGGCAGCGACGTCCGCGATGCGACCGTGTCCGGGATCCCGGTCCGCATCTACTCGCTGGCCGTACATGGGCCGGACGGCACCTACGTGGTCCAGGTCGTTGGTGACCAGACGTCCGAGGAACGGTTGCTCGGCACGCTCGTCTCCGTGCTGGTGTTCGGCGGCCTGGGGGCCGTGCTGCTCGCCATCGCGGCGGGATATGTCTACTCCGGCCGCGCGCTGGTCCCCATCCGGGAATCGATCCGGCGCCGCCAGGACGCGCTGCGCCGCCAGCGGGAGTTCACCGCCAACGCCAGCCACGAGCTCCGCACGCCGCTGACGGTGATACGGGCGAGCGCCGCGGACCTGCGGCGCAACCGCTCGAGACCGGTGGAGGAGGTGGGCGAGGCCCTCGACGACATCGAGAGCGAGGTCGCGCACCTGACGGCACTCGTCGACGACCTGCTGCTGATCGCCCGGACCGACTCGGGCGTGGTCGACATGGAGCACGCGCCGCTGGACCTCGCCGACGTGGCGGCGGAGGCGGTCGGCGTCCTCTCGCCGGTCGCCGGGCAGCGTGGCGTCACCGTGGTGGTCGATCCTCGCCCGGCGGCGGTCGAGGGCGACCCGCTGCGGTTACGGCAGCTGGTCACGATCCTGGTCGACAACGCGGTCGCCCACACGCCGGCGGGCGGCACGGTGCTCGTGCGAGTCCGGCCCGAAGAGCGCGAGGTCACCCTCGAGGTGCTCGACGAGGGGCCGGGGATCCGCGAGTCGGACCTGGACAGGGTCTTCGAGCGGTTCTGGCGGGCCGACGACGCGCCACCGGGCGGCACGGGGCTCGGGCTCTCCATCGCCCGCTGGATCGTGGAACGCCACGGTGGCACGATCTCCGCCGGCAATCGCCCCGAGGGCGGCGCCCGGTTCGAGGCCCGGTTGCCGGCTCCACCCGCGATCTCGGTCGGGCACGACTGGACGGCCGGGGAACGGCCGCCCGACCCGGCCACCCAGGGGTAGCCGGCGCTGCCACCGGGCCCGCGGCCGGGGCTGCCACGGGGCCGGCGGCATCGACGCCCGGGGCGCCGGGCTCCGACACACCGACGCCGCGCCTGCGAACGAAGGGAGTCCGGCGATGCAAGAGCCAACGCGACTGACGGTCAACGGCCGCGAACACGTGTTCCCGCTGTCGGCGGACCGCAGCCTTCTCTCGGTGCTTCGCGACGTCCTCGGGCTGACCGGCGCGAAGCCCGGTTGCGGAGAGGGCGAATGCGGGGCGTGCACCGTGCTGGTGGACGGCGATCCGGTCCGCTCGTGCACCGCTGCCGTCCGCGACGTGGCCGGCCGCTCCGTCACCACGGTCGAGGGGCTTTCACTGGATGGCAGGCTGCACCCCGTGGCGGCGGCGTTCCTGGAGGAGGATGCGCTGCAGTGCGGGTTCTGCACGTCGGGCATGGTGGTGAGCGCCGCGGCTCTCCTGGCCAGGGACCCGAACCCGGACGAGGCCGCGATCCGGGAGGCGATGAACGGGAACGTCTGCCGCTGCGGTGGTTACCGCGGGATCCTGCGCGCGGTGGCGCGGGCGGCCGAGCTGGCGCGCGGCAGGGACGGCGGGTTTCGGGTTGCCGGGGAACTGCGCGCCGCGGCGCCGGAGGCGGGGTGGATGCCCCGGCCGCCCGTTCCCTGGGACCTGCAGGATCCCGAGACGCGTGACTACTTCGCGGCGCTGGGCGACGGGCTCGTCGTCGTGCTGCCGGCCGAGGAGGTCGCGCGCAATCGTCCGGGCGAGCCGGGCCCCTGGCGCGCCAACGGCGGCGTATGGGTCCACGTGGGCGCGAACGAGGCCACCACGGCGTTCACCGGCAAGGTGGACCTCGGCCAGGACAACCGGACCGCGCTGGCGATCATCGTCGCCGAGGAGCTGGGGATGCCGTTCGCCGCCGTCCGGCTCGTGATGGGCGACACCGACGTGTGCCCGTACGACGTCGGCACGTTCGGGAGCCGGTCGATCCCGGATGCCGGCGACTACCTGCGAGCCGTCGCGGCCCAGGCGCGCCAGCTGCTGGCGGAGATGGCGTCCCGCGAGCTGCGCATGGACGCCCGTGAGCTCGTGGTCTCGGACTGCCGCGTGCGGGCTCGCTGCGGGGAGCCGTCGATCGGTTTCGCGGAGCTGCTGCACGGCGTGCGGAGGGTGGCGACGGCGACCATGGACGCGGCGACCGGCCCGGCGACCGGCCAGGTGCCCATGGCCACGGCCGGGGGACCCGGGAGCGGGGCGACCGGAGGAGGTGTCCCGAAGCGCGCTGCGCGCGAGGCCGTGACCGGCGAACGTCGCTACCTGGCGGACATGGACCGCCCGAACATGCTCCACGGGAAGGTGCTCCGGGCGCCCGCCTTCGGCTCGACCATCCGGTCGCTCGACCTGTCGGCGGCGGAGGCGATGCCCGGCGTCACCGTCCTGCGCGACGGGGCGTTCGTGGGCGTGGCGGCACCCTCGCTGCCGGCCGCGGTGCGAGCCGTGGGGGCGATCCGCGCCGAGTGGGACCACGCGGCCCAGCCCTCGGAGCCGGGGATCGTGGAGTACCTCCGGTCGCACCCGGTGCCGGGCCGGGGCTGGGAGGGCCCGGTGCGCGAGGAGTCGGGCGACGTGGAATCGGCGCTGGCGACGTCCGCCGTTCGACTCGACGCCACCTATACGGCCGCCTACATCGCGCACGTGCCGCTGGAGACACGGGGGGCGATCGCGGAGTGGGACGGCGACCGGCTGACCGTCTGGACGGGCACCCAGCGGCCCTTCGGCGTCCGCGCTCAGCTCGCCGGC
>JAJYEB010000192.1 GCA_021790375.1 Chloroflexota bacterium
GCGAGCATGACCGCGCCGCCCACGCGATCGCGCTGCGCCACGCCCGGAGTCAGGTCAGCACGGAGGATCTCCGGCAAGCCGTGGTCGCCTACCGCGCGTTGCCTGCCGAGCTCCTCGAGGAGCCGCGGACCGCTGAGACTCGCCCCGAGGCCGCCTCCCCGACGGCGTCCCAATCGCGGAGCAGTCACCGAGCGAGGCAGCGCCGAACGGGCGCACGACGCCGTCCTGCCCGGATGCGGATGCCGAGCCGTGCGCGCCGCCGGGAGCGCTGATCCTGCGACGACCACAGACGTCGGGCGGCACGGCGGCGTAACAGGGCTGACATACGTCGGACGAGTGGCGGCCTGAGCATCGTGCTGTGCCCGCCAGGGCGCATCGCGATGTGCAGCGGGGCCGCCTACTCGCGTGTCGCTGACTCGATCTTCTCGGGCTCCGGCTCCAGGGAGACCAGCACCTTGTGAACTGCTAATGGCGCGACGGGAGCGATCAGGCGTTTGGGGACCGCCGACACGCGATCGGTTGGCCACACCCTGATGAGCGACACGATCCCCGTGATGCCGACTGCGCCCGCCGCGAGCAGCATGACCGCGGCGGTGCCGATGAGGTCCGCCAGCGGTCCGACGAGGATGATGGGCAGGAAGCTGGCGATGCTGACCAGGGTGTTGAGCACGCCGAAGACCCGGCCCCGCACATCGGCCGGGATCTCCTCCTGGAGCCGCGTCTGCGACGGGATGCCGACGAAGGCATAGGCCACGCCGGCCACCACGGCGACAGCCACCACGATCGAGAGGACCGAGATCATCGAGCCGAGCTGCGGCGAGGCGGTGATCGTGGCGTGCTGCAGGAGGCGCGCGAGGGGTGCCGCGCTGGCGATGACGGCCAGCGAGAGGGCCAGCGTCAGCAGGCCGCCGTCGATGACGCGTTGCCGCGGCAGGTACTTGCCGTAGACGTTGAGGGCGAGGATGCCGATCACGACGCCGATGCCGAGGGGCAGGACCACCACCACGAAGTCGGTCGCGCTGAGCCCGAGCACGGAGGTGGCGAAGGAGGGGCCGAGTGCGCCGAGGACGCCGATGAGCGATGCGGCAACCGTGAGGTAGGCGAGAGACCAGCGGATGCCCGGGTTGCTGCGGATGTAGTCGAGGCCCTCGCGGAGTTGCGAGAACGTCTGAGCCACGGCGGTCCCGGCGCCGCCGACGGCGCCCGCGGCGCCCACTGCGCTGCGCCCGGCCGGTGAGGCCGGCAGGGTCATGGTCAGGACTGCGGCCACGAGGTACAGCCCGCCAACGATGGCGATCAGCAAAGGGGCGCCGGCGAGGCTGACCAGGACCGGGCCAAGGAGGGCGAACCCGAGGGCGATCGAGCCGTTCAGCGTGATCATGAACAGCGTGTTCGCCTGCAGGAGCTGGTCCCGCTCGACGAGCTCGGGAATCATGGCGGCCTCGGCGGGCGCGAAGAACGTCGTGACCGTGGAGACGACGATGTTCAGCAGGTACACCAGGAGCACGCTCGAGCTCACCAGCACCATCGCGAGAAAGGCGAGCCCGCGCAGGATGTTGGTGAGGATGAGGATCGTGCGACGGTCGAACCGGTCGACCAGAACCCCCGCCACCGCCCCGAAGATGACACCCGGGACCAGGAACGTCAGGATCAGCAGGCTGGTGGCCGAGGCCAGGCGAGTCTCGGTGAACACCAGCACGGTGAGCCCGTACAGGACCATGTTCCCGCCGATCTGGGTGGCGAGCTGGGCCAGCCACAGCGACAGGAAGCGGCGGTTGCGGAGGACGCCGATCGTGCCCGGCGCCGGCTCGACCAGTGGGGCGAACCCAGGCTGACGTTGGCGGTTTGCCTCAACCCCCGTCAGGTGGGATGGCTCGGGCCCAGGGCGCCCACCCATCACGTGGTCGCTCCGTCGCTCCTCGCGGCCTGGGCGGCCTCGGCTCGATCGGCGGCAATGGCCACGACCTGCTCAGGGCTCATACCCGGGTCCGTGGCGAGCAGCTCGGCGGCGACCGTCTCGACATCCACTCCCTCGACCTCGGCGACCGCCCGGAGGTCGATGAAGTAGCCCACGAGGATCGCCCCGACAGCAACGATCGGGATTCCGAAGATCGCGCCCCAGAGGCCCGCGACCTGGGCGCCGACGAGCAGGGCGAGGAGGACGAGGATCGGGTGCAGACCGATGCTGTGGCGCATGAGCCGCGGCTGGCCGACATTCACGAGGACCGTCTGGACCCCGAAGAGGATGAGCGCGACCGGGATGAGCACTCCGGGGCGGAACAGGGCGGCCATGAGGATCGGCGGGAAGAGGGCGATCGGCGGTCCGAAGAACGGGATGAACATCGCGAGCGCCGAGACGATCCCCGTCAGGAACAGGTACGGCAACCCGAAGATGAGTCCCACGGAGATCGTCAGGACGATCTGGACCACGACCAGAATGACCTGGGTGCGCAGGAACCCGCCAAAGGCGTGCGAGACCGTCCGTTCGATCAGCTCGAGCTCGCCAGCGTACCGGTTCGGCACGATCCGGTTGACCTTGTCGAGGATTCCCCGGCTGCCGGCGACCATGTAGAGCGAGAGGATGACGACGATGAACAGGTTCCCGAGCACCGCGATGGTCGCCCCGGCGATCGACTGGATCTGGCCGGCGAACGAAGCCGTGACCTGCGGGATGACCGTCGTCGCGGCCCGCTGGAAGAGGGCCGGCAGGTTGAGCACCGCAGGATCGATCCGGAGGGTGGACTGGACAGTCGCGAGCGTGGCGTTCACGCGGGCGGTCGTCTCGGCCGTGCGCCCGAGGAAGTCAGTCACCTCTGCGGCGCCAATCGAGGCGATCCCGATCACGAGCGCGACGATCCCGGCGGTGATCACGAGGTACACCAGCGCGATCGCCGCGATGCGGCCGCCGATCGGAAGCCGGCGGGCGATGACGTCGACGAGCGGGGACACGACGAAGGCGAGCAGCCAGGCCAGGAAGAAGATGAGGCAGATGGTGCTGAACGAGTCGATCAGGACGATGGCCAGGTAGGCCAGGAGCAATCCGAAGACGAGTGAACCGAGGCCAAAGAACGTCGCCGCGATGCGGGCCGAGCCAGCGCTCGTCAGGTCGCGCAAGACGGGGGGACGTGGATCAGCCACAACCCGAGCGTCCTCTTTGGATGAACGCTCCCTCGACAACCGCACCATGATTCATGCGACGCGCCCCGGCCGGCGCGCGTACGCCATCCGCGAGGCGCTTTGGCCGCGGCGCAGGCGGCGTGGCATGGTGGGCCCTCGCCCTCGCCCGGGCCTCGGGGCGCCTGATCGGAGTTCTACGTCAGCCTCCGCTACCCAGCGACGCGACATTGGCGCCGATCGTGAGCTGCGGGGGGACAGCTGCGCTGAGCCTGCTCCTGCTGACCGCCGGGTGGGTGGCCGTCAGGGCAACAGTGCGGGGCCCGGGGCCGAACTCGGGGTCCATGTGAGTGGTGAGCGGTGCGCTACTCCCGGGGACCGCCAGAGCGGCGCGCCCCCGGGATGGCGCCGAGCGAGACATACATGACTCCGCGCTTCACGGCCATGTGTGCCCCGCGGTAGTCACCCTGGAGCACCTTCGTGAGGGACGCCCGCAGAGTGCCCAGCTTCTCGCCCTTCTCGGGCTCGATGGCCTTGATCTGCGCCGGATCGGTGAGATCCTCGAGCAGCTTGCGGAACTTGGTCTCCCGTTCCTGCGCGGCCTTCTGCCGGCGCGACAGGTCCTTGGCCTGAGCCGGTCGCTGCAGCTCCTCGGGCTTCGCGTTACGGATCTTCACCAATCATCCCTCCACCATGCCTGGCAGCGGCGCCACGTCCGAGCGGCACGACCGCGCGGGCGGCGAACGCGAGCCGCGTCATCGGTCATCGCGCGTTCTCAGCATCGGATCCTGTGTTCCTCGCCCCGAGCTCGGCGGACCGCCAGGAAGTCGTGCCTCGACCAACCGTGTGGTTCGCCTGCCACGTCGGCCGGTGCCAGTGTTTCGTCCCCGGCTCGCCGTGTCATGACGGTCCGTCATGTGCGCGTCGCGCACTTCGCCCTGGAGCGCGCGGTGCTCGTCGCCGACTTTCGGCACCCTGAGACGGCAACGCCCCGTCGCTGTATCTCCGGGAGAAGTTGCCTGCTTGGGAGGGAGATGCGTCCCTCCGCGCGGCGTTCCGCGTCGGGGTCGGCACGCCTCCCCCGAGCGCGTGCGGCTCTTCGGCGCTGTCGCCGCACGAGGACGACGGGTGCTCGAGGCTGGGTCGGTGGGTTCGGTGCTCGGCGAGAACGCGAGGGCAGGTGGCCGGACCCACTGACGAGCGGCACGTACGTGTCGCTGACGATGGCGATCCTCACGCGACGAGTGTCGCCACTCTGGATCGTTCCGTACACGTTCAGCGGGTTCTTCTCACCGATCGACAACTCGGCCTCGACCACCGTGAAGGCTGGCTCGGCCGTACCGGTGAAGTTCAGCTTGGGCAGTGACCAGGGGGCTCGACATCTTCGCGGCCGGCTATCCCCTGATGCAGCCGATGGACTGGGACACGTCCGGCACGTCAGGCGATACGATCGCCACGGTCACGGCCGGGAGCAGCAGCCTGAGCTACGACCCGACCAGCGGCCAGTACACCCACGTCTGGAAGACAGATAAGGCGCGGTCAGGGACG
>JAJYEB010000193.1 GCA_021790375.1 Chloroflexota bacterium
CCGTCCCGGCGTCGGCGCTCGCGGCCCGCGGTGATGCGGCGCGGCGCCGCGGGCCCGCCTGGCGCGGCCTGGCCCGACCGGGGCCGGATGCGCGCCTGGGCGTCCGCGGGCGGCGGGGGGCCAGCGCCCCGGGGTCCGGCGGACCTCCCGGCAGGCTCATCCCGACCAGGTCGCCCTCGGGGAGCGGCACGTCCGCGCCGCAGAGGAGGCAGATGCCGCCCTCGCCCCGGCGTCCCACCGGTCCGGCGTCCGCCTCGTGCCGCGCGCCGACCGGCTCGAAATCGGTGGTGAAGTCGCAGGCCGGGTAGCGGGAACAGCCCCAGAAGACCTTGCCCGTGCGACGGGCACGCCTCGCGACCAGGTGACCCTGCCCGCACCTCGGGCAGCCCGCCTCGAACGCGAGGGGCGGTGGCGGCGGGGGCCCCTCCTTCCTGATGAAGGTGCACTCGGGGTATCGCGAACAGCCCACGAACGGCCCGAACCGGCCGCGTTTCTCAGTGAGCGTTCCCTGGCCGCACTCGGGGCACGTCTCGCCCACGCCCGAAAGCTGCCGGTCCCCGGCCGGGCCGCCGTTCCCGGTGGCGGAGGCGTCGCCTTCCTCCCCGGCCAGCGGGCGGCTCTCCTGGTGCTCGGGGTACAGCGAGCACGAGAGGAAGCGACCGTACCGCCCCAGCCGAATCACCATGGGGTGCCCGAGGGAGCACACCTCGTCCGACGGTTCGGTGGTGAAGTCCCGGCGGCGCAGCTCGCGACGCTTCTCGTCCACGCGATCCCGGAGCGGAGCGTAGAACTCGCGCAGCATGGGCACCCACTCGCGCTCGCCGCGCGCGACCTCGTCGAGCCGCTCCTCCATCCGCGCCGTGAACTCCGGGTCCACGAACTCGCCGAAGTGCTCGACCAGCAGGTCAGTCACGATCTCCCCGATGTGTTCCGGCCTGAGACGGCGATCCACGAGCTTCACGTAGCCGCGATCCAGGATGGTGGAGAGGATCGCCGCGTAGGTCGACGGGCGACCGATCCCCTTCTCCTCGAGCGCCTTCACCAGCGTCGCCTCCGTGAAACGGGGCGGCGGCTCGGTGAAGTGCTGCGTGGGCGTCACCTCCGTGACGGTCGTCTCGTCGCCCTCGGCGAGTGCCGGCAGGCGGCCCTCGCGCTCCTCGGCGTCGTCGTCGCGGCCCTCGGTGTAGACGCGGGAGAAGCCGTCGAACGTGGTGCGGCTGGCCGTGGCACGCAGTCCGTAGCGGCCGGCCTCCAGGTCCACGCTGGTGGTCTCGGTCTCCTTCGACGCCATCTGCGACGCCAGCGCACGCTGCCACACCAGTCGGTAGAGCCGCAGCTCGTCGGCCTTCAGGTGCCCCGCCAGCGAGTCCGGGTCCCGGCGGAAACTGGTCGGCCGGATCGACTCGTGGGCTTCCTGGGCCCCCCGGACCCTGGTCCGGTACACGCGACCCCGCGGAACCACGTAGGACGCCCCGTAGCGGTCGCGGATCACCTCGCGTGCCTCGCCCATGGCGACCCCCGCGATGGCCGTGGAGTCCGTCCGCATGTAGGTGATCAGCCCGACCTGGCCCTCGCCGATGTCCACGCCCTCGTAGAGCCGCTGGGCCACCGACATCGTGCGCTTCGGGGAGAAGCCGAGCTTGCGGCTCGCCTCCTGCTGCAGCGTGCTGGTCGTGAACGGGGGTGCCGGGTTGTTCTTTCGCGTGGTGATGGCCACCCTGGTCACGCGCGGCCGCAGCGTCCGAAGAGCATCGGCGTGCGCCTCCGCCGACGCGCCGTCGGCGATCGCCGGCTTCGCCCCGTCGACGCGGACGAGCTCGGCCGCGAACCGCTCCCCGGCGCGGGTCTCGAGCAGCGCCTCCAGCGTCCAGTACTCGCGCGCCGTGAAGCCCCGGATCTCGCGCTCGCGCTCGACGACCAGCCGCACGGCGACCGACTGCACCCGGCCGGCCGACAGCCCCCCGCGCACCTTGCGGGACAGCAGGGGGCTCAGGGTGTAGCCGACCAGCCGGTCCACGATCCGGCGGGTCTGCTGCGCGTCGACGAGGTGTGCGTCGATGGCTCGGGGATGCCGGAACGCCTCGAGGATCGCGCCCTCGGTGATCTCGTTGAACGTGACACGGCGCGTCTTCTCGGCCGGGACCGCGGCCGCCTCCGCCACGTGCCAGGCGATCGCCTCGCCCTCGCGGTCGAGGTCCGTGGCCAGGTAGACCTGGTCGGCCGAGCGGGCGGCCTTACGGATCGCGTCGACCTGGCGGCGGCGATCCTCGGACACCACGTACTCGGGAGCGAAGTCGTGCTCGACGTCCACACCGAGCTTGCCCCTGCCGGGGTTCTCGGGAAGGTCCCGGACATGTCCGTAGGAGGCAAGCACGTGGTACTCGGGACCGAGGTACCGCTCGATCGTCTTCGCCTTGGCAGGCGACTCGACGACCACCAGGTTCTTCGTCATCGGGCGGGAGTGTAGCACCCGCCCCTTACGCTCCAGTCACCCCGGACTGGCCCGACGATCACTCCGACGGGTTCGCGCCGGGCGCGCCAGGCGGCCGGCCGGGCAGCTCTCGCGAGCCGTCCCGAACGCTCAGGTCTCGCGAATCCGCCGCAGCAGGTCCTCGTCCAGCTCGAGCTCCGCCTCGTCCGGTGCCCGATCGACGACCGCCGTCTCGCCGGACGGTGCGGCGTCCGCCGCGACGGCCGGAATCTCGAGGAAGCGCACCTGGCCGAGAGGGAAGACGAACGTGTCTTCGCCGCGGTCCACCCAGACCGGTGGCCTGCCGCTCGTCATGCGCAGGTTGGTGCAGACCACGCACGTGTCGCCGGCGGCCGGCCGGGCCGGCAGATCCACGATCAGCGGCTGCTCGTTGAGCAGGTGCAGGATCGCGTCGCGGATCATGCCGTCAGGGGTGGTAGAAGTCGAAGACGACCAGCACGTACCCGTTGTAGTCCCAGACGCCGATCCCGACCGTGGAGTACTCCGGGTTCTTCAGGTTCACCCAGTGACCGCCGTTGTACGACTTCTCGGACTGGAAGAAGGTGAGCGAGTTGATCGCGACCTGGCGCGGGGCGCCGGTCTGGCAGCCGATGTTCTCGCCCCACCGGTAGCTGGTGTACCCGGCCCTGGCCAGCCGGTCCCCTGGGGTTCCGTCCAGGAAGTGGCTGCACGCGTCCCGCACGGCCTGGTACTTGGCGTACGGCCGAGAGACGTTGGTGGAGATTCCGGCGCTGAGGGTGAGCGGTGCGACGTACGCGCTGTACTTGCCCGACCCGTACCCATCGCAGGTCCCGTCCGAGCTGACCCAGCCGCCCGTCCTCGTGCAGTTCAGGAGCTGCAGGGCGTACTGCTCCACGCCGAGCCACGGGGCAGCCGCGGTCCCGCCCGCGGACGGCGCAGGGGACGGCGAGGGCCTGGGGGTCGACGTGGGAGCCGGGGTGGCCTTCGGGGTGGGGGCCGTGGCCGGGGCCGGAGGGGCCGCCTGTTTCCGGGCCGGGGTGGGTGGCGAGGCAACCCGGAACGATGCCCGCAGGCCCGGCGCTCCGCCGGGGATCGCCACGCGGGTGCCGTCCACAGCGAGGGCCGACGAGGCGACCGTCAGGGTGTAGACGTGCCCCGCCGACAGCGCTCGCGACGGGCTGAACACGAGCACGGTGTCGTTCTCCGCCCAACTGAAGGCGCCGGGCACGCGCGTGCCCGCCGGTTCGGCCAGGAGCCGGAACGCCCCCTGGGTCGCGGTCCGGTCCATCGACCGGTCGAACCGGACGCTCACCGTGGCATCCGCCGCGACTCCCTGCGCATGGTCGGCGGGCCGGGTTCGGACGATCACCGGGCCGGCGAGCGTTCGAACGACGAGCCTGGGCACCGCGGAGACCGCCATCCCGTCGGACGCGCGCACCGGGGCGGAGAAGGTCACGACGTAGGTCGTGTCGGCCGCGAGCGGCGCCGCCGGCACGAAGGTCACGACCGTCGGGTCACCGCGTTGCAGTCCGGTCGTCAGCTGACCCGGCGCGGCCGGCGTGATGCTGAAGCCGGCCTCGAGGCTGGCGAGGTCCACGGGCCGGCTGAACGTGATGCGGAACCCCGCAGAGGGGCTGGCCCGCTTCCCGGTCATGGCGACCGCCTCGATCGTCGCCGTCGGGGCATCCTCGGTGAGGAAGACGGCCCGCGCCGGCGACGCCAGTGTGCCGCCGGCCGCCGTCCGGGCGGCGGAACCGACCGAGATCGTGTAGAACGTGCCCGGCGCCCAGCCGATCACGGGCACGATCGAGAGGGTGGTGCCTCCCGCCGACCAGTCCAGGCGGACTGCGGCGCTCGGCGTGACCGTCAGCGCAGCCTGGACCGAGGCCGTGTCCATCGGCGCGCTGAACGCCAGGTCGATGGACTGGTCGCCTGTCACGCCCGCGACCAGGGGCGTCGCCAGCCGTCCGATCGCCTGCGTGTCCACCGCCGGAGGCAGGTGCCCCTGCGTCTGCGGCACGAGGCGGAACGCCGCGAACGATCCGGCGGCTGCCAGCGCGATCGCGAGCACGGCGACACGGAACGCGCGAGGGTGGGTTCGCAGGAACTGCATGTAGACGCTCGCCAGGACTGGTATCGACACGATCACCAGGAGGGCCGTCCAGAACGGCCCCGGC
>JAJYEB010000194.1 GCA_021790375.1 Chloroflexota bacterium
CGTCGGCGAACGCGTCGCCGACCTGGTCGACTTCGATCCCGCATCGTTCGTCGAGGCGCTCTTCGCCTGACGGGGCGCGACACCGCCTCGCCGACGGGCTACACTTCGGAAGCGCCGGCACGCAGCCGGCACCTTCGGTGTCGCCAGAACCCGCGCACCACCACGGCGCCCCGCCCACGGGCGCCAGCAGGAGCAGATCCCGCCCGTGTTCGACGCCCTGTCCGATCGCCTGCGAGACGTCCTCGGCCGCCTGACCGGACGGGGCCACGTCACCGAGGCGGACGTCGACGCCGCCATGCGCGAGGTGCGGCTCGCACTCCTGGAGGCCGACGTCAACTACCGCGTGGTCAAGGACTTCGTGGCCCGGGTCCGCGCGCGTGCCGTCGGCGCGGACATCCTGGAGAGCCTGAACGCGGGGCAGCAGGTCATCAAGATCGTCAACGAGGAGCTCACCGCGCTCCTCGGACAGGGAGACCGCACCTTCCGGCTCACGGGGCAACCCGCGATCGTCGTGCTGGTAGGGCTCCAGGGTTCGGGCAAGACCACCTCCGCGGCCAAGCTCGCCCGGTATCTCGTGAGGCAGGGCCGGCAGCCGCTCATGGTGGCGGCCGATCCCTACCGGCCCGCCGCCGTGGACCAGCTCGAGCAGCTCGGCCGCAGCCTGGCCATTCCGGTGTACACCGCCCCGCAGGGAACCCCCGTGGTGCGCATCGCGCAGGACGGAGTGGCCCATGCGAAGCGCACCGGGCGCGACGTGGTGATCCTCGACACGGCCGGGCGGCTGACCGTGGACGAGGCACTCATGGAGGAGATCCGGCAGGTCGCGGCCGCGGTGAAGCCGAGCGAGACGCTGCTGGTGGTGGACGCCATGACCGGCCAGGAGGCCGTCAACGTCGCCCAGGCGTTCGCCGCCACGGTGCCCCTGACGGGTTTGGTGCTGACCAAGATCGACGGCGACGCCCGTGGAGGTGCGGCGCTCTCGATCGGGGCCGTCAGCGGGCTGGCCGTCAAGTTCCTGGGCACCGGCGAAAAGACCGACGCGCTGGAGCCCTTCTACCCCGACCGGCTGGCCGGACGGATCCTCGGGATGGGCGACGTGCTGAGCCTGATCGAGCGGGCCCAGGAGACGTTCGACGCGAAGGCGGCCGAGAAGGCGGCGGAGAAGCTCCGGAAGAACGCGTTCACGCTCGACGACTTCCTCGAGCAGATGCAGCAGATGAAGCGGATGGGCCCCATCGGCCAGCTCCTCGAGATGATCCCCGGCATGCGCGGCCTTGCGAAGGAGGCACAGGGTGCAGCGGACCGGGGGGAGCTGAAGCACGTGGAGGCGATCATCCAGTCGATGACCCGCCAGGAGCGGGCGGATCCCACGATCCTCAATGCGTCCCGGCGTCGGCGGATCGCGCGTGGCTCGGGCACGAGCCTGCCGGACGTCAACCGCCTGGTGAAGCAGTTCGGCGAGATGCAGAAGCTCATGCGAATGATGCAGCGACAGGGAGGACGGCGGCCACCGCTGCCGTTTGGGAGATGACGATCGAGCAGCCCGATGCCACCGCCGGCCCGCCCGGCGATGCGCCGACCACCGTGATGCCCGCGCCGACGGACGTGCCCGGGAACCCGCCGGTGCCCGAACCCTCTGCCGACGGGTGGACGATCCCGCCGGTTCAGCCACCCGTCGCGCCGGCGAAGGCCGGCGGGCTGCGCCCCTGGCGATGGTGGATCGCGATCGCCGCGACGGTGATCGTGATCGCCGCCGCGGCCGGTGTGGCGCTGGTGACCACGCGCGCGGCCACGTCGGCCACGATCGCGTACGTGCCGGCGAACGCGCTCGTGTACGCGGAGGGGCGGCTCGACATGCCGGGCGACCAGGGCGCGACGGTCGCGTCGTTCCTGTCGCACTTCCCCGGGTTCTCCGACACCTCGAACCTGCAGACGAAGCTCAACGACACCTGGGACAGGCTGCTGGGCCAGATCCCGGGCAACAAGTACACCTACAGCGCCGACATCGCGCCCTGGGTGCAGGGCACGGTGGCCGTCGCGGTCCTGCCGGGAGCCAGCCCGTCGGCTCCGGAGGCCGTCGCGCTCGTGGCGGTCGCCGACCAGGCGAAGGCGCAGTCCGAGCTCGACAAGATCGTCGCCGACGCCAGGTCCGCCGGAACGGCGCCGGCCCAGTCGACCGTGGGCGGCGCCACGGTCTGGACGTTCCCCTCGGCGGCGGGAAGCACGCCCGCCGCGGGCCACGCCATGCACGTCGCCCTGCTGCAGGGGATGCTCGTCGTGACGAACGACTCCGCCGCGATCACGGCGGTCCAGGACGTCAAGTCGGGCGCGGCCGCCAGCCTCGCATCCTCCCAGGCATACCGGGACGCATCGGCCGGGGCCGCCTCGAGCAACCTCGCCTCGATCTACATCTCGACGGCGTCGCTCCGCCAGCAGGTGGCCGCGCTGGTGCCGAGTGCAGCGCCGGCGGCATCTCCGCTCGCGTCACCGCTGGTCGCGTGCGCGACGCAGGCGATCCCGACCAGCGTGTACGGCACGCTCCGCGCCCAGGCGGACCAGCTCGTGGCGGATCTCCGGGCCCCCCTGCCGGCCGGGGCGTCACCTGCCCCGGCGCGCCAGTCGGCCCTGGTGGACCACGTGCCCGGCAATGCGCTCGCCTATCTCGAGACGCACGACCTGGGGAAGGCGCTGGCCTGCCTGGTCACCCAGGTCAAGGCGGCGATCCCCGCCGCGTCCGGCGGCTCCCCGGCCAACCTCGGGCAGGTCGAGGGGATGCTGGGCGGGCAGCTCGAGTCGTTCGTGTCCTGGCTCGGCGACGCCGGCATCGTCGTCGAGGCTCCGGCGGCGGGCCAGCAGCTCCCCACGGTCGGGATCATCGCGACCGTGACGGACACCACGCTCGCCACGCAGCGCCTGGGCGAGCTGCAGTCGCTCGCCGGCCTCGCGGCCGCCAGTGGGCTCGCGGGGATCAGCGTCTCCACCGAGCAGGACGGCGCGGCGACCATCACCACCCTCTCCGTGGCGTCGTCGGCGCTGTCGGTCCCCGGCAGCATCGGGGGAGCGGGAGGCACGCCACCGACCGTCGCCATCAGCTGGACGCTCTCCGACGGGCGGTTCGTCCTGGGCCTCGGCCCGAGCGTGGTCCGGAGCTTCCTCGACCTGCCGGCCGGGCAGAGCCTCGGCACGACGCCGGCCTTCAGCGCGGCCCTGGCCTCTGCCGGCGGGCCGTCGACGGGAGGCTTCGCCTACCTCGACCTGCGCGCGATCCGCGCCACGGCCGAGGCGGTGATCCCGTCCGCCGACCGCTCCACCTACGAGGCCAACATCCGGCCGTACCTGCTCCCGTTCGATCGGCTGGTGGTCGTCAACGGCCTGGAAGGGTCCACCACGACCACCCGCGCGATCATCACCGTCAGCAACCCGCAGTAGTCAGTCCAGGCACAAGGAGGTTTCGCTTGTCCGTCAGGATCCGTCTCTCGCGCGTGGGCGCGACCAAGCAGCCCGCCTACCGCGTGGTCGTCATGGACAGTCGGAGCGCCCGGGATGGCCGCGCGATCGAGACGATCGGGCACTACAACCCGCGCACCGATCCGGTCGAGTTCCAGGTCGACGCCGAGAAGGCGACGCGCTGGATGAGCCAGGGCGCCACCCCGTCGGATACCGTGGAGCGGCTCTTCCGCCGCGCCGGCATCCTGCCGAGCGCCAAGTAGGAAAGCGAGGAGAGACCGGGATGGGTGCGGTCGAGCTCGTGGAATACGTGGCACGTTCCCTCGTGGACGAACCCGATGCGGTGACCGTCGGGACCCACGAGGACCGCGAAGGCACCGTCATCGAGCTGCACGTGGCCGAGGACGACATGGGGAAGGTGATCGGCCGGAACGGCAGCGTCGCGAAGGCGCTCCGGACCCTGCTCAAGGTGATGTCGGCCAGGCAGGGCGAATCGATCTCGCTCGAGATCGTCTGAGCGTGCCCGCGGAGGGCGAGCGGCTCGTCGTCGGGCTCGTCCGGGGTGTGCACGGCCTGGACGGAACGGTCCGGGTCGAGCCGCTCTCCGACGACGCCGCGCGGTTCGAGCCGGGCGCCCGCGTCTTCCCGGAGGGGAGCCCGCGCCGGCTCACCGTCGAGTGGGCGCAGGCCGACGCGCCCGGGCTGCTGGTCCGGTTCCGGGAGGTACAGGCACGGGAGGCCGCGGATCGCCTCCGCGGCGTGTACCTGGAGGCGATCGCACCTGCCGCCGTCCTCGGCCCGGACGAGTACTGGTGGCACGAGGTCATCGGTGTGCCTGTCACGACCGGGTCGGGCGAGGCGCTCGGCGCGGTCGACGACATCTTCCGTGCCGGCGGCAGCGAGGTCTACGTGGTGCGCGGGGGACCTCGGGGCGAGCTGCTGGTCCCGGCCGTGCGGTCGGTGATCCTGGAGTTCGCGCCGCGCGACGGACGGCTGGTGGTGGACGCGGAGGCGCTGGGACTCGACGAGATCCGGCCCCGCCGGCGGAGAGGCCGCCGGTCGTCGAAGGCGAGCGTGACCGCCGGCGATGGGGCGACCGAACCGCGGGACGCCGGGGTGACCGATCTGCCGGAGGCCGGTCCCGCCGCGACCGACCTGCCGGAGGCA
>JAJYEB010000195.1 GCA_021790375.1 Chloroflexota bacterium
TGCCGCCGCCCCGGGGCCGGCGCGTGCGCGGAGCGACTCGCGCGGGTCGGGCGTCGCGCGACTCCGCGGCTTCGGCCGCCCGGGCCAGGACCCACAGGAAATCCGCCAGCCGGTTGAGGTACGGCACGGTCCACGTGCCGGCGAGCCCCTGGCGGTCGAGCCCGACGACGCGCCGCTCGGCCCGGCGGACGACGGTGCGGGCAAGCTCGATCGAGGCGGACACGCGGCTCTCGCCGGGGACGACGAACTCCGACGGCATGGGCACGCGCGCCTCGAGATCGGCCAGCGCCGCCTCGACGCCCGCCACCATCGGCTCGGTCACGCGGGTGACCCCGTCCCGCAGCCGATCCCTGGCCTCCGGGTTCGTGGCGAGCTCCGCGCCGACCACGAACAGCTCCCGCTGGAACCTGAGGATGAGATCCCCGATGCCGGCGAGGGCCGGCGTGAGGACGCCGTACTGGTCCTTCATCGCGAGCTCGGCCCGGGCGAGCCCCAGCGCGGCGACTGCCTCGTCGATCGTGCCGTACGCCTCTGTCCGGGCGTCGTCCTTGGCGACCCGCTCGCCCCCGAACAGGAGCCCGGTGGTGCCGTCGTCCCCGCGGCCGGTGGCAACGGCGCTCTCGCGGATGCCGGCGCGTCTCTGGGTCACGGCCGTTCCGTCGCCGCGCCGGTCGCAGGCCGCCCCGACGCGGCCGTCCGGATCACCAGGTCAGGCCCGCGTCGCGGGGATCCCAGCGCTCCGCCAGCAGCGTGATCTTGACGTCGTGGCCCACGACCTCCTCGGTCGCCTCCTTGACCTGCTGGATCATGGCGCCGGCATACGGGCAGAAGGGCGTGGTGAGGATCATCCTGACCTCGGTCTGTTCCGGGCCCAGGACGATCTGCTTGATCAGCGCGAGCTCCACCACGTTCATCCCGATCTCGGGATCGACCACGGTCCGGAGCGAGTCGAGGATGGCGAGCTCGGTGGCGCGCCGCTCGGCGTCGAAGGCGGGCGGTACGGGAGTGGCGGCCGGAGCGGTGGGAGCCGCGGCCGATGCGGACGCCGGCGACCCCGGATAGGCGGGCTGCTGGACGGGAGCGACGTCGGGCGACATGTCGGATGCGGAGTCGGTCATGATCAGGTCGGGTCCTCGGTGAGCGCATGCGGCGCGGGGGACGCGGCCGTGCGCGGTTCGGCCCTCATCCTAGCACCGACCGGCTCAATTCCGAGTGATCGGGTCGGAAAGCGACGGCGTGGCGTACGGAGCGATGGCGTCGCGTGCCAGGAGGCCGGGCGGTCCCGCTGCGGGACGGCACTGCCGGCCGGAGTCCGCTCAGCTCGGCCGGGCCTGGTTCGTGACGATACCCGCCAGCTCGCGGAGGTCCTCGGGGAATCCCGCCGCCTCTTCCGGCGCGTACCCCGGGCCGAGCAGCGAGCCGTCCGGCGCGAAGAACTCAGCGTACCGGTCGCGGTGAGCCGACGCGAACCGGAACGCCTCGGCCAGGCCGACCCTCCGCAGTTCGGGGTGCTCGGCGATCATCCGGTCCGGCGTCAGGCCGTGCGCGCGCATCTCGAGGATGTTCCGGACGGTCAGCCGGGTGGCGTAGCAGAACGGCTCGCCGTTCATGATGAGCGGATCGGTCTGGACCCATTTGATCGTCATCGCCGTCCCCTAGTCCAGGATCCCCGCGCCCTTCCAGATGAACTGGAGGATCGGATTGCGTGGCCTGTCACCCGCCAGGTGCCGGGGCCGTTCGAGGCGCGCGAGGCCGGCCTCGATCACGAGGTCCGCCGCATCCCCCTCCGCGGGCGGGAGGTCGGAGCGGGCGGCGTCGAGCGTGCCCAGCAGCATGGTTGCCAGGTCCTCGAGGGGCACGCGGCGGCGCCGGAACACGGGGATGATGGTCCGCACGTACTCGGCCAGGGGCGCTGCGCGCCCTTCCTCGAGCGCCGCCGCGAGCTGCAGGACGTGCCGGTCACAATCGCGGAGGAAGGTGCTCAGGTGGAGCGCGTCGTACCGGATCGGGAGGCTCGGATCCCGGGAGATCGCGGCCCGCAGGGCGTCGGCGGCGAGCCTGGCGTGGCCGGAACGAAGCCGGGCCGCCGCCCCCGGCAGTGGCGCGAGCGGCGTGGCGGCTGGATCCCGGGTGGGGGATTGCATGCGGCGAAGTGTACCGTGCGCGCCCCCGGCAGGCGGGCGATACAGTCCGGCCATGCACCAGCACGACGTGGACGGCGCGCGGGGGGGCGAGAACGTGCCGCCGGGAGCCGAAGGCGCGCCCCGGATCCCCGGCGATCTCCGGCCCGGCTCCGGCCGCCGGCTCGAGCGGCCCCCCGGCGAGCGACTCGCCGTCCCCGAACCTCCCACGCCCCGGGACCGACCGTCGACCGTGCGTGCCGTCGCCGGCGGGATCGGGGGAGCCGTGCTCGTCACCGTCGCCTGGCTGGTGCTGGGCGGCGTGCTGGGGCTCGACTGGGGGATGGCGGTGGCGGCCGCCGCCGGTGGGTGGTTGATCGGCGCCCTGGTGGCCGATGGCGCGTGGAGCGGGGCTCCCCACGTCCGGCGCGCGGGCCCGCCACTGCTGGCCGTGGCGCTGGGGTTCATCGCGTGGCTCTCCGGGCAGTTCGCGGTCTACCTCTGGACGCGGCTGACGCTGCCGGATTCGCACCTCGGGTTCGGGGAGCGGGTGGCGGCGACTCCGTTTCCCGTGTACTTCGGCGGGATCTTCGGCCCGCTGGAGGTGCTCGAGGTGGTGCTGATCGCGGCGGCGGCCTGGCTGGCGGCTCGCTGATCGCGCGCGGGCCTCAGGCGGATCCGGCCTCCAGTTCCTCCGCGATCCCCGACGGAGTGAGCTGCTCGGTGAGCAGCCGGAAGAACCGCGCGCGCGCGGCCTCCGGCGACCCGGCCGCATCGCACCACCGGCCCAGCAGCGCCTCACCACCGGCATAGCTGAAGACGTAGGTGCGCCACAGCGGGTGCTGGACGAACTCGACCTGCTTCCCGGCCCGGGCCGGCGACATCAGGGCCTCGTCGCACAGGAATGCGACGACATCGTCACGCGCCCGGCCCTCGGCGTGGAGCATCAGCGCCGCGTCGCCGCCCGACCCGCGCAGCCGGTGGACGCACGCGGAGATCGCCAGCTGCCGTTCGACGTCGTCGATGGACTCCGGCAGGCCCGCGATGCGGCAGGCCATCCGCAGCAGCTCGGCGCGCGTGCCCGGGTCCAGGGTGAACCGTCGCCCCAGCTCCGCCAGGCCCTCGCTGACGTAGCACTCGGGCGTATCGATCAGCAGGATCGAGGCCTCCGCCCTGCGCAGCTCCCCCACCAGTCGCTGCTCCTTCCAGGCGTGCTCCAGGTGGTGACCCGGGTAGGTTTCGTGGCTCAGCGTGTCCAGCAGGGCCAGGGGCCGGATCGGGAGGTCGGTGTTCAGGTCGACCCGCGAGCGCAGCCCGCCGTCGTACCAGTTGTAGCCACCCCACGGCTGATCGGAGACCAGGCCCACCCGCAGCGACTCACCGGCGGGCGCGGGGAAGCGCGTGAGGGATGCCGAGCGGATCGCCGGCAGCAGCTCGTCGACCACACCCCGCACGCGGTCCGGCGGGATCACCCAGCGGGCGTCCTCCGCCTCCAGCCGCTCGGCCGGCGACCCCGGGCCCGGCAGCAGCCTGTCGAGCTCGGAGCGCACCTCCGCGTACGTCGAGGGCGGCACGCGCTCCGGGGTCGCGTCGAAGCAGCGAGCCACCTCCTCGGGGTACGGGAGCACGCGGCCGGCCTCCCGCGCGGCCAGCGTCTCGAGCGCCGTGAGCTGCCGGTCGAGCCAGCGGCGCCGGTCGGGCTCGGCGACCTCCACCGTCACCCGCTCCCGCAGGGCCACGGCGTCCTCGGCCAGACGCCCTGGTGGGCGAAGGTTCTCCATGTCCACGCGGGCCTTGAGGTCGCGCGGCCCGTAGTAGCCATCGACCAGGCCGGGAACGTGCTGGTCGAGACGGAGGGCGAGCAACAGGTAGTCGCGGGCGATCGGGTCGGGCTCGGGCACCAGTCGCTCGCCCCCGACGGCCGGCACGAGCGGACCGCTCACCGCCCGGTCTCCCCCACGAAGGGGACGCCCTGCTCCTCCAGGGCACGCCGGCTCATCCGCAGCACCGCCGTCTTCTGCTCGGCCACGTCCCGCACGTACGCGGCCTCCTCGTCGGGAGCCATGGCGCGGCCCCGGGGCGCGGGCGGGCGGCCGACCATCAGCCACGACAGGTGGTACCGGTCCATGGTGCCCCAGATGGTCGCCAGCAGGTCGTCCGAGAGCTGCAGCCACAGCCGCAGTCCCCCCAGGGTCGGTGCCGCCTGCAGCCGGTCGCCCTCGGCGATCAATCGCGCGGTCTCGGCGATCGCGACGTCACGATCCATGGCAGTCCCGGTGTCCGGACTCCGGCCGGTCAGCCGGCCGCGGACGGGGCGAGCGTGCGCCCGAGGAACGCCAGGGTTCGCCGCCACGCCTCGTCGGCCTCGGCGGCGAACTCCTCGCGGCGCCGATCGAAGAAGGAGTGGGTGGCGCGCGGGTACACGTGGATCTCGTGCGGCACACCCGCGGCCGACATGGCGCGATCGAGCTCCTCGACCTGCTCCACCGGGA
>JAJYEB010000196.1:0-2303 GCA_021790375.1 Chloroflexota bacterium
TGGCGGGCGGATGATCACCCAACCGGCCATGTCGGGGCGGCCGCTATCCCCCGAATGGCGCGGGCTGTGGACGAACCATGTGGACGCTGTGGACAGCTCCGGGGCCGGTGCCGCCTGCGGCGTCAATCCAGCCGGCGGATGACCCCGATCAGCTTCCCCTGGATGTGCACGTCGTCATAGAACTGCGGGGCGTACCGCTCGTTGGCCGGCTGCAGCCGGATGCGACCGGTCTCCCGGTAGAACTGCTTCAGGGTGACCGCGTTCTCCTCGACCTGGGCGACCACGATGTCCCCGTCCCGCGCCGTCTGCTGGGGGCGGATCACGACGAAGTCGCCGTCCTGGATGTGGGCGCCGATCATCGAATCACCACGCACGCGGAGCACGTACGCGTCTCCGCTGGGGGCCAGCATGTCCGGCACCGCGATGCTCTCGCTGGCGTCCTGGTACGCCTCGATCGGGCCACCGGCGGCGATCTCGCCGATGACGGGCAGGAAGTGGCCGGTCTCGTACGGGACCTGGGGCACGAGCTCGGTGCTGAGGCCCACGGTGAGCGCGGCGCGTGGGGTGAGGCGCAGGGCCCGCGACTGCGTGGCGCCGCGCTCGAGGTAGCCCTCGCGTTCGAGGACTGCCAGGTGATGGTGGACGGCCGAGGTGGAGGCGAGGTCCACGGCGCGCGCGATCTCACGGACCGACGGCGGATACCCACGGGCGCGCAGGGTCGCGGCGATGTACTCGATGATGCGTTGCTTGCGCAGCGCGTCGTGCTTCGTCACGGGCGCCTCCTTGTGCCGGTCACGGTACAGAACACCTGTTCGATTGTCAAGAGGGACGGCGGTGCGCCACGGGCAGGCTATACTGCTCGTCCCGATGGCCCGCTCACGAAACCGGCGCTCCGGCCTGGTGCGCACGCTCAACTACCTGGCGTTCCTGCCGCTGGCGTCGCGCGCCCCCTCGTACGGCCGCCTCGTTCTCGCGCTGCTCAGGGACGACCGGGTGCCGCTGGCGCGCAAGGCGATCCTCGGACTGGCCGCGGGATACGTGGCCTCGCCGCTGGACCTGATCCCGGAGGCGGTCCCGATCGTGGGCGCCATCGACGACGTCGTGGTGCTCATCCTGGCGCTCGAGGCGTTCCTCGACGGCCTGCCCACCGAGATCCTCGACGAGACCCTCGTGGATCTCGACATCGACCGGGAGGCGTTCGATCGCGATCGCGCGCAGGTCCGGCGCCTGATCCCCGGCCCAGTCCGCCGGCTCGCTGCTCGCCTTCCGGGCGCGCTGCGTGCTGCCGGCACCTTCGCCAGGCACGCCGGGATGGACCGGCGCGTTCGAGCCTGGCTCAGCATGGAGGACGCGTGAAGGTCATCCTGACCGGTGACGTCGAGAAGATCGGCAAGAGCGGTGAGCTCAAGGACGTCGCCGAGGGGTTCGCCCGGAACTACCTGATCCCTCGCAAGCTTGCCGTGCCCGCCGCCGGCGGGGCGTATCGGGCGTGGCAGCACGACATCGCGAGCCGCGAGGAGAAGCGCCGCCGCGAGCGCGAGGAGGCCGAGGTCGCCGCCAACCGCATCAACAGCACGACCCTGACGATGGGCGTGAAGGTGGGCGAGGGCGGCAAGCTGTACGGCTCGATCACCGCCAAGGAGATCGCCGACGCGCTCGGGCGCCGGGGGATCGTGGTCGACCGGCACAAGATCGAGCTCGACGAGCCGCTGAAGGCGCTCGGCACCTACAAGGTCGCGGTGAAGGTCTACGCCGGCATGACGCCGGAGGTCACGGTCGTCGTCGAGCCCAAGGGCTAGACGCGATCGCTCGCCCGCACCGGCGCGCTCAGAACGCCACGAAGCCCGTGGCGATGGCCCAGACCGCGTAGGCGTTGATCGCGATCGACGCCACTGCCGCGACGACCGCCAGGCGGCTCATGCCGCGCTGGAAGACGAGCGCCAGCACCACGAACAGCAGCGGCTGGAAGTCCAGCGCGAAGCGATACCCGAACTGGGTGAACCCGATGTTGCCGTGGGTGACGATCGGGATCAGCGTCAGCCCGATGCCGATGATGGCCCACACCATGCGCGGGTCGCGCAGCCACGCCGTGCCCAGCCACAGGAAGAGCGGCGTGGTCAGGAACAGCGACAGGCCCCACCAGGAGGGCTGCAGCCAGGGCGGCTGATCCACGAAGTTCCAGCTTCGCAGGAAGATCGCGTACAGGTGCCGCGGGATGTACGTGATCGAGAGGATCCCCTGCTGGTAGTAGGGCTCCTTGAGCACCCCCGGGATGCTCGTGTAGCCGAGATCGATCGGGGTGC
>JAJYEB010000196.1:2313-4597 GCA_021790375.1 Chloroflexota bacterium
TGTTATAGGCGGCGTACAGGGCCATGGGAAGTGCGAGGCCGAGCCCGAACATGACCGTTGCGCGCAGTGCCCCCGCCCATTCGGACCGCGGGAGCCGCGGCGGCCACCCGAGGCCGATCAGCATCGCCAGGTAGAAGGGCGCTCCCAACCCGACCGGCAGGCGAGACAGCGTGGCGGCGCCCAGCAGTACCCCGCACAGCCACGGCCAGCGGCGATCGAGCGCCAGGATCACGGCCGCGACCGCGAACATGATCGCCACGCTGTGGCTCAGGTACCAGGCCGTGCCCGTCTCCGCGATGTACCAGAGGTCGGTCCCGAACCCGAACACGGCGGTCAGCAGCAGCCGCACCGACGGTGGGAGCGCGAACCGTCCGAGCATGGCCCAGGCGAGCCCGACGCCGACCCCGGCGAACAGGCAGCTCGCGACCTGCTGCGGGAACCCGGGGCCGAACGCGGCCACGAACGGCATCAGGGCGATCGCCGGCATCGGCGGATACGGCACGTAGTAGACGCCGTCGTGGGGCACCAGCTCGGAGAGCCAGCTGGGGTGGTCGGTCAGGAACAGGTTGCCGTGCAGGAAGGCGTCGGCCAGTCGCACGAAGTAGTCGAGCGCCGTCGGCTCGCGCGAGGCCGTGAAGAGGTAGACGGCAGTCGACACGAGGGCGACTGCGGCGGCCGACCGGATCGGGGATGCCCAGACCGCGCGCCACGCGCGTCCGGCAACCGACCGGTCGAGCCAGGTCGCGATCTCGTGGGGCGTTGGCCACGGGTGGAGCGGCTGGCCGGTTCCCTCCATCGGGCGAGACGATACACTGCCGCAAACGGCATGCTGGGCACCATCCTCCACGTCGACCTGGACGCGTTCTTCGCGGCGGTCGAGCAGCGCGACCGGCCCGAACTGCGGGGCCGCCCGGTCGTCGTCGGTGGGGGTGGCGGCTCGGACCGGCGAGGCGTGGTCAGCGCGGCCTCCTACGAGGCGCGACCGTTCGGGGTCCGGTCAGCGATGCCGCTGCGGACGGCCGCGGCCCTCTGCCCCGACGCGGTGTTCCTGCCGGTCGACGGTGCGAAGTACGTCGCGGTAAGCCGCCAGGTGATGGCGATCCTCCGGCGGTTCACCCCGCGGGTGGAACAGATCTCGATCGACGAGGCGTTCCTCGACGTGGCCGGCTCGGAGGCGCTCTTCGGCCCGCCCGACGCCATCGCCGCCTCGATCAAGGCGACCATCCGCGCGGAGATCGGGCTGACCGCGTCGGTGGGCGTGGCGGCCACCAAGCTGGTCGCCAAGGTTGCCTCGGACCTCCGCAAGCCCGACGGGCTCGTGGTGGTCCCGGTCGGCCAGGAGGCGGCCTTCCTGGCGCCGTTGCCGATCAGCCGGCTGTGGGGAGTGGGCGAGAAGACCCGCGTCGCGCTCGCGGAGTTCGGCGTCCGGACCATCGGCGACCTGGCGGCGATCCCCGCGGATGCACTGCGCCGGCGGTTCGGGGAGCACGGCGCCCAGCTGGCCGAGCGGGCGCGCGGGATCGACCCGTCGGTCGTCGAGGAGCCGCAGGACGCGAAGTCGATCAGCCACGAGCACACCTTCGACGTCGACACCAGCGACCGGGAGGTCATCGAGCGCACCCTGCTCGGGCTGTCGGAGGGGGTGGCGGCGCGGCTTCGCGCGGCCGGACTGCGGGCGGGGACGGTCGCGGTCAAGGTGCGGGCCAGTGACTTCTCGACCCACTCGCGGCAACGGACGCTGGCCGATCCGACCGATCTGGCCGACCCGATCTGGCGGACGGCGCTCGACCTCGCCAGGCCACTGCTGCGCGGGACCCGCGTGCGGCTGCTGGGGGTGGCCGCGAGCGGCCTGGCCGAGCCCGCGCAGATGCCGCTCTTCGACGAGCCCGGGGCCGTGCGACAGCGCCGGACGGTCGCGGCGGTCGACGAGATCAGGCGACGGTTCGGGCCCCGGGCCGTCACCCGGGCCCGCCTGCTCGAGGGCGGGGTGCCGGAGCCGTTCGAACGGGACCCCGATCGGAAGCCGGGCGCCCGGGGAGTCGATCCGGGCGCCTGACGCGCGGGCCCCTGACACGCGGGCGCCTGACGGGTGGGCCCCAACCGCGCGGCCCGCCGACGCCGGGACCGCCGACGCCCGGACCGCCGACGCGCGGCCCTCTTGACATCGAACATCCGTTCTGGTTTCATTGTGGCCAACAGAACAGATGTTCTCTCGCCGCCGACGTGCCCACGGGAACGGAGAGACGGAACTGCCCCGGAAGGAGCCGACCGATGTCCATGATCC
>JAJYEB010000197.1 GCA_021790375.1 Chloroflexota bacterium
CATGACCGACGAGGAGATCGAGGCGGCGGTGGGAAAGGTCGTCGACGCGCTCGCCGGCCGGCTGGGCGCCCGGATACGATCCTGAGCGCGATGGCCGCGTCTGGCGCGCGGCGCGGTGCGCTGGTAGGCTAGCCCGGCGGGGCAGACAGGGGAGGGGCCGTGGATCTCGCGGGTTTCGTCGGGAGCCTGACGCTGGCGGACGGCGTCCTGGTGGTGCTCTTCGCGATCGCCTTCTTCGTCGGCTACACGCAGGGCGTCCTGCGCCAGCTGCTCGGCATCGGCATCTTCCTGGTCGCGTTCATCGTCAGCGCGTACCTGCGCTCGCCGGTCGGCGCCTGGCTTGGCTCCAACTGGACGTGGCTTCCGGTCGACTTCTCCCTGATGGTCGCGTTCACGGCGAGCTTCATCGTGCTGCTCGGCGTCATGACGCTGGGCGTGCAGGTGTACTACCGCCGCGTGATGCTCGCCTCCCGCTACGCCGTGCTCGACGAGCTGGCCGGCGGGGTGCTGGCCGTCGCGATCGTGTTCCTGGTGGTCGCCGTCCTGGTCCTCAACGGCGACTCGTACTACCACGGCGTGGGTGTGCAGCCGCCGACCGGCGACGTCGGGTGGATGCGCAGCCTGTACGGCGCGTTCGATGGTTCGGCGCTGGTGCACTCGATGCGCAGCGGCCTGATTCCCGGTCTGCTGGCGCTCCTGGGCCCGCTGCTCCCCGAGGCCGTCCGGACCCTCCCCGCCTGACCGGCCGGTCGCGCCCGTGGAGCTTCCCCCGCCGCTTCCGCGCGCATTCCACGCGCGCTCCGCGATCGACCTGGCGCCCGCGCTCATCGGGACGCTGCTGCTGCACGACGTGGACGGCATGATCCTGGCCGGGACGATCGTCGAGACCGAGGCGTACCTGGGGCCGGCGGACCGGGCCAGCCACGCCCGCGCCGGCCGCACCCGCCGCACAGGCCCGATGTTCGGCCCGCCCGGGCACGCGTACGTGTACCGTCTCTACGGCATGCACTGGGCATTCAACGTGGTCGCGCACACGGAGGACGAGGAGGCCGGCGCCGTGCTCGTCCGTGCGGTGCTGCCCGTGGCCGGGATCGAGGAGCAGCGACGACGACGGGGCCGCCCCACCGACCGCGCCGAGCGGCTGGCCGCGGGGCCGGCGCGCCTGTGCCAGGCGCTGGGCATCTCGGGTGAGGACGGCGGACGCGACCTGGTCGCCGGGCCGCCGCTCTGGATCGCCGCCGGGACGGCCACCGGGGCGCTGCTCCAGGGTCCGCGGGTGAACGTCGCGTACGCGGGCGACCCGTGGGCCGCGCTGCCGCTTCGCTTCGGGCTGGCCGGGAGCCCGTCCCTGTCCCGCGGCTTTCCGGGTGCAGCGTCGCCCGCCTCGCGCCGGACGACCGGCGGCCCGGACGAGTGATGGACGCGAAGTCGCTGCTGGTCCTGGAGTTCCCCGCCATCCGTGCGAGGCTGGCCGACCAGACCAACTTCCCGCCGTCGCGCCGACTTGCCGAGGGCCTCCAGCCATCCGACGATCCCGTGATCGTGGGGCGCGCGCTGCAGGAGACCGACGAGGCGCGCACCTTCACCGCCGAGCACCCGGGCGCGGGAATCGGCGGCGCCCACGACATCCACGATGCCGTGGAGCGGTCGGCGCGCGGTGGGCGGCTGGACACGGGGCAGCTGCTCGAGATCCGCGACACGCTGGAGGCCGCCGGCCGGCTCGCCGACGCGCTTTCCGAGGAGCGCAGGCCCCTGCTGCGCGAGCTCGGCCGGGCGATCCAGCCGCTCCCCGCGCTCCACGCCACCCTGGACCGCAGCATCGACCCGGCCGGCGAGCTGCTCGACGGTGCGTCGCCCGCCCTCGGGTCGCTGCGGCGGGCCGTCCGCGTGGCGTACGACCGCCTGCGCACCAGGCTCGACGAGCTCGTCCACGGCGGCGAGCTGTCGGGCGCGCTGCAGGAGCCGCTCGTCACGCTCCGCAACGGCCGCTACGTGGTGCCGGTACGGAGCGACGCACGTGCCCGCGTGCGCGGGATCGTCCATGACCAGTCGGGCAGCGGCCAGACCGTGTTCGTCGAGCCGCTGGTGGCCGTCGAGCTCGGCAATGCCTGGCGGGAGGCACAGCTGGCCGAGCAGGCGGAGGTCGAGCGCATCCTCGACCACCTCTCCGGGCTGGTCGGTGCCCAGGCCAACGCGCTGCGAGCCACGCTGGAGGCGCTGGCGCGCTTCGACTTCTGGTCCGCCAAGGCCCGCCTCGCGGCCACCATGGATGCCGTGCGCGCCGACACCTCGCGCGAGCCGGTGGTGGAGCTGCTGGGGGCCCGGCACCCCGGGCTGTCCGGGCGCGTCGTGCCGATCGACGTCCGGCTGGGCGGCGAGTTCACCGCGCTCGTCATCACCGGCCCCAACACCGGCGGCAAGACCGTCACGCTGCGCACGCTGGGGCTCCTTGCCCTGATGCACCAGGCCGGGCTCCACGTCCCGGCGCAGCAGGGGAGCCGGCTGCCCGTGTTCCGGGACATCCACGCCGACATCGGGGACGAGCAGTCGGTGGCGCAGTCGCTCTCGACGTTCAGTGGGCACATGCGCTCGATCGTGCGCATCGTGGACGCAGCCGGCCCCGGGACCCTGGTGCTCCTGGACGAGCTGGGGGCGGGCACCGATCCCACCGAGGGGTCCGCGCTCGCGCAGGCCCTGCTGGACCACTTCATCCGCTCCGGCGCGCTCGTGGCCGCCACCACGCACTACGCCGAGCTCAAGACGTACGCGCACAACACGGCGGCGGCCATGAACGCCTCGGTCGACTTCGACCTGGAGACCCTCAGCCCGACGTACCACCTGACCATCGGCCTGCCGGGCACCAGCCAGGCGTTCGCGATCGCCGAGCGGCTCGGGCTCCGCCAGGACCTCGTGACGGACGCGCGGTCGCGCCTGACACGGGCGCAGGTCGAGTTCGAGGAGACGCTCGCCGCGATCCGGCGCCAGCGCGCCGAGACCGCCGACGCCCTGGAGCGGGCCCGCGCGGCGGAGGCACGCGCGAAGGACGCGCAGCGCCAGGCCGAGCAGGAGCGCATCCGCTCGAAGCGCGCGGAGATCGAGCGCGCGGCACAGACCCGCGAGGAGGCCGAGCGGATGGTGGCCGACCTGCAGGCGGAGCTGCGGGCGGCGCGCCGGGCCCTCGAGCGCGAGACGCTCACCGCGAGCCGCCTCGAGGCGCTCGAGGGCTCGCTCTCCGAGCAGCTCGCCCGGATCCCGGTCCCGGACCGGCCCGCGGCCGCCGGACCGGTTCCCGTGCGCTGGCAGGTCGGGATGGAGGCCCAGCACGCGCGCGGCGGCTGGACCGGCCGTGTGACGTCGATCGACGAGGGACGGGGCCGCGCGACCCTCGAGGCCGGGGGGCTGCGCGTGGAGACGGACCTCGGTGACCTGGTGCGCCCGGGGACGGCGCCGTCCGGGGATGCGGGAGCGGCCACCGTCGCCGGCGCGCCGAGGACGGGCCGGCGGGGGGTCTTCGGCGAGGAACCCGCGGTGCGCATCCGGTCAGCCGCGCTCGCGGGGGGCGTGACTCGACGGGCGGGGACCGGGGGAAGGGCGGCCGGTGCCGCGGGCGCGCCCGGCCTCGCGGGTCAGGCGCCGGCCTCCACGGCCGGTATGGCCGCGCTCGCGGGGCCGAGGCGCGCCGTGCCCTCCTCCCTCGACCTGCGGGGGGCGCGCGTCGAGGAGGCGCTCGATCTGCTGGATCGCTACCTTGACGACGCCTCGCTGGCCGGCGCGGCGCAGGTGACGGTGATACACGGCCACGGCTCCGGCGCGCTCCGCGACGCCGTGCGGGCCCTGCTGGCCGGGCACCCGCTGGTGCAATCGTGGCGGCCGGGGGAGCGCGGCGAGGGCGGGGACGGCGCTACCATCGTCAAGGTGTGACCCACGACACCCGCCCCGGTCTAGGTCTGGAGCACCACCTGGGACCCGGGCGCGGCGGGTGATCCGCCGGCGGGCGACTGCGCGACCACGGTGCGCCCGTTGCCCACGATGACCGGCACGAACCCGGATGCCACCAGCGCCTGCGCGGCGGCCTGGACGGGGCGCCCCACGACATCGGGCACGACGACGGCCGGCGCCGTGGGCTGGCCGGGGCCGGGCGACGAGCCGGGCCCGAAGCTGCTGCCGGGGGCGGGCGACCCGGGCACACCCGGGCTGGGCAGGGCAGCCTCGCAGGACTTGGTCGGCGGGAACGGCGCGCCCCAGGTCTGGCCGTACGGCTGGTACACCAGGTTGTAGAAGAAGGTGGTACGGGTGTGCTCGGGTCCGCCGTAGACGCCGGCCCCCTTCATCGCCCGTGCCGCCCACGCCAGGTCGGCGGCATGCCAGTTCGGGTAGTTCGTCTCCACGTTGGAGAAGTCCAGGAAGCCGAGCGTCTGGGGCGCCGGGGTGGTGCCGCAGGCCGGCTGCCAGAGCAGGTAGCCGCCCTTGGTGGATGTCGGATCGGGGACCACCTGCAGCGGCTGCCGCAGGTTGTCGACCTGCGTCGGCTGCGTTCCGTCGATGAACAGCTCGGGGACCGTCCTGGTGGTGAAGGGACCCGGCCTCAGCCCG
>JAJYEB010000198.1 GCA_021790375.1 Chloroflexota bacterium
GCGCCGGCGCAGGCGCGCGGCGCGGAGGCGCGCGCCCAGCGCCTCCGCACGCCGTTGGGTGGCGGGGAACAGCATCCTGGCGGGCCGACTCATGGTCAATAGTCTAGTCAGGAACTGCCGTTCTTGTCAGGAGTAATAGGCATTGTGGCTACCACGGGCGTGGCTCTCAGCAGCCATCAATCGACGTGCCTGAAGCCAACCACCAACAACAGTTCCTGCCGCACAGGTTGCGGAGGCCCTTGACAGGGGCAACGTTCTGCACTTGCTCCATCCCGCGGCGAAGCGGCCGCGGGCTCGGGGCCTTTACCCCGCGGAGCACCGAGATGGGAGACGGGACGAGCGGCGCCTCAGAACGGCGGTGGCGGGGGAGCGGATCGCGCCCGATTGGCACGCCCCACGGCTCGGGGAGATCGACGCACCCCCGCCGCCCGTCCCACGCAGTACATCCTCCGGCGCACGTTCGCCCGGCGCTTCGCTGAGTCGGGTGGGACCGTCGAGGAGCTGGCGCGCCTGATGGGCCATGAACCATCGAGCATCCCGATGCTCCTGAAGACCTACGACCGACCGTCCGACGCGCGTCTCGCCGCCGCTCACCGACGGCTGCGGCCGCTGGACGGCCTCGCCGACGCCGCGTAGCGCGCCACCGACGGCGAGCGCCATGCACCCCCGACGATGCGCGACCCGGGGGCGTAGCGCTCGGTGTCGCGGCGCAGGAGCGCCGCGATCAGCTCCGGCCGGTACGGCGCGCCGCGGCGCGTCAGGAAGAGGTGACGATCGTCGGAATGGCGCGGGAGCGGGCGGAGCTCGACGACCTAGCCTGTGCCCGGCCTGGGCGGGCAGATCCGCGCCTGGCAGGGCTCCGTCATCTCCGGGTTGGCGATTGGCGCGGTGAACGCGAGCGGCGGCTGTCCAGCGCGCCTCTCGACCTAGCTCGCCGGTGCAGCGGGGGTGCCGTCGTCCTTGTCGGCCTCAAGGGCGGCATTGATCTCCTTGGTGGCCTCCTCGGAGAGGGAGGTCTTGAGCACCTCGCCACCGAGGGGGGCCAGGGCGGCGAGGGCCTTGTCCTCGGTCCACGACTCCAGGAAGAGGACGAGCGCCGCGGTCCCCGGTTTCAGGACGTCCTGGGCCCGCTGACGGAACTCGTCCTTGATGCCCCAGCCGCGCATGGTGCCCAACACGGCGCCCCAGAGGCCGCCCAGGATCAGGCCGCCCACGGGGATGAGGAAGAGGAGCCCGAAGAGGAGCCCGAAGAAGCCGCCCATGATGGCGCCCGAGCGGGTGGTCCCGGTCTTCGTCACCATCTTGGCCTGGCCGTCGGCGTGCTTGACCACGACGGCGGCCCCGTGGACGTGCATGATGAGGTCGTGCTCGAGCTGGCTCACCACCTCGTGGGCCTTCTCCGCGGTGGCCTCGTCGGGGTAGCCGATGACGACGAGATCTGCCATGACGTTCTCCTTGCTACTGGTGCACGTGTCTGTCACTGCTGGGTAACGGGGTCTGCTGCCCCGGCCGCCGTCGCTCGGGCGCGCGCCCTGTGGACCATGACGACGTTGACGACGCCGGGCGCTACTCCAAGGGGGTCCTGGGGCCCAGGAGGTCCCGGTTGCCGCAGACCGGGCCATGCAGGTGGAGGTGCGGCGGCATGTCGCCCCGCTGGCCGGTGGTGTCGAGGTCGGATAGGTCGGGGTGCTGACCACGGCAGCAGCGGCCCACCAGCAGCGCCGCGCCGCAGGCCGGGCACGCCGGCGCTTCTTCGGACTCGCGCGTCTCAGGTGCTCCCTTCTGGTGGGCTCGATCCCATGCTGCGATGGCTGGACACTTGGCTGGGTCCCGTTCGCACGGTGGGCGGCGAGACCGCGCACGCGGTTGGCCGTTCGCGCTCGCCAGTGTGTCGCCCCTGCGCCACGGCGTCATGACGGTCCGTCATGGGATCCAGCATCACGGACCAAGCACAAGGCCGGTTGAGTCCCATGGGGTCTGGACAAGCCTCCTGCCCGGGGCGGAGGTTCGTGCCGTGGGCCGTCTCGCCGCTGGTCCCCGGCGGGCCGCGATCCTCGTCATCGCCGACGACCGCCATCAGGCGCGTCCGGAGTTGCCCCGGGAGGTCGAGACCCGATTGCGCCGCCCCCTCGATCGGCGGCCACGAGATCGTCCGCGTGGCCGCCTCAAGCCCCTCGCGCACGTCCACATGGCCGCCGGCAGGAACGCTCGGCGTCAGTCTCGTCGCGAGCCGTCAGGCGTCATCGCGTCCCCCTGCGCACGGGCTTCCTCCGGCGTGCCGGGGACCTCGATCTCGATCGGCCCGGGCCGCCACAGCCAGCCGAGGGTGCCGGCGGCCGCCCTGGTGCCGTAGAACCCGCCGCCCGGACCGCGCAGGACGTAGGCGATGCCGGTGGCGATGACGGCGCCGGCGAGCGGCCCGACGACGTAGACCCACCAGGCCGTCGTGTCTCCCAGCACCAGCGCGGGACCCAGCGAGCGAGCCACGTTCATCGAGGCGCCGCTGACCGGGGCGCCGAACAGGCCCGCGAGCGCGATGTAGCTCGCCACACCGATGGCGTTCATGGGGCCGATGTTCTGGGCCCCCGAGGACGTGCCAAGGATCGTGCTGACGAGCCCCACGCTGAGCACGACCTCCCAGACCATCGCCGTCGGCTCGCCGATCCCGGGGCCGGGCAACGTGAGACCGGCGGTGCCCTGCCGGCCGAGCAGGGCCTCGAGCAGCAGGGTGGCGAGGATGGCACCGGCGAACTGGGCCACGATGTACCCGGGCACACGGCGCCACGGGAAGTCGCCACGGAGCGCGAACGCGAGGCTGACGCCCGGGTTGAGGTGCGCCCCCGAGACCGTCCCCATGAACAGGATGACCGTCCCGACCATGAGACCTGGCGCGGTGACCTGGGCGGTCAGGGGGAGCACGGTGCCGCCGAACCTCGCGTTGACCATCCCGCCGCCCACGGCGACCAGGACCAGGAAGAAGGTCCCGAGCGCCTCTGCGAACAGGCGGCGCCACTCGTACTGCGCATCCATGAAGTCGAAGTGGCGTTCGTCGAGCCCCCGACCGAACCCCGACGGTCCCAGCATCTGGGCGACCCCTCGCGCGCCCCCGGCGGGTGCACGACCATGCTCGTCGGTCGGTGACGCCTGGCTGCTCATGAGCGCTCCTCCACCGGCAGTTTGCGTGGCGTCCGGCCGCGTCCGGTGCCAGGTCCGGAGCCCGTCAGACCCCGGGTTCGGCCTTGATCCGTCCGTGCTTCACGGCCGTGACGAGTGCGGCGTGGTCGCGGTCCGTCTGCTCGGCGTACGCCTCGGCGAAGTCCGCGATCGCGCGGTCGAATGCATCCGACGTGCCCAGGTAGCCCGCGATGCCGAGCCGATCTCCGCCCCGAGCGTGCGCCAGCGCCAGCGCCCGCCCGCAGAGGCTGACGTAGAACGTGAGCTCTTCGAGGTGCATCGAGTTGATGGCAGCCGAGCCCTTCCAGTCCCAGAGTTGTCGCCAGTAGTAATCCACGCCGGTCATCGGGCTGTGGCTCCAGCCAAGGAAGACGTCGCTGACCGACTGCATCACGCGTTGGCCGTCGACCACCCGCTCGGCATGCGATCGGAGAGGGCTCGTCCCGAGGTGGGGTTCGAGCACGGAGGCGTCCGCTTCCCTGAGCTGAAGGATGAGCGGATCGGCGGCACTGCGGTTCGCCACCAGGAGGACGACGAAGGTCCGGGTACCGACACTGCCGACGCCCACGACCTTGCGCGCCACGTCCACGACCTCGTAGCGGTCGAGCAGGACTCGCCAGTCATAGCGGAGGCTGCGCGCGTAGGCCGCGAACATCTCCTGGAGCGCCTGGGACTCCTCGGTCGTCACCGGTGCCCTGGTGATCAGAGGGGGGTCGTCGACGAACCTCAGGTGTCCCCTGACCCTCCTGAGGAGACGCGCCCTGGCGTTCTCGTCGCGATGCCGCTGGGCCGCCTTGAGGAATCCCCCGAGCAGGCGCCGGCTGCGCCGGTCGGCCGCGATGTCGGTGGCGTCGATGCGCCGGTACCAGAGGGCCAGGGTCGTGAGATCCGCGAGCGCGTGCATGTGCGCCCGATACGACCGCGCCGCTGCTTGCGCGACCGCGCGGGTGTCGCGCCGGGATAGGCCAGCGGCCCGGGCCGCCACCACACCGCTGGCTGCCAACCGCTTCACGTCCCACTCCCAGGGCCCGGGAAGGGTCTCGTCGAAGTCGTTGACGTCGAAGACGAGATCCCGCTCGGGCGAGGCGAACATCCCGAAGTTCGAGAGGTGGGCGTCCCCGCAGATCTGGGTGGTCAGACCCGTCACGGGCGTGTGGGCGAGATCGGAGGCCATCACGATCGCCGAGCCCCGAAGAAAGCCGAACGGGGAGGCAAGCATCCGACCGTACCGGATCGGCACCAGCTCGGGGGCCCGGGTCGCGTCCTGGCTCTCGAGGAGGGAAACCGGGTCCGGCCGGTCCGGCGGCGGGACCCAGGAGGCATGCGCCGACCGCGCGACCTGCCGGCGCAGGGCGCGGCCCGCCAACCTGGCTTCCAGCGGATCCCGGTGGATCGTCTGGCCCGGCGGCAG
>JAJYEB010000199.1 GCA_021790375.1 Chloroflexota bacterium
GACGCACCACTTGGGCTCCGGCATCTGCTCCCAGAGCCGCAGCAGCGGCCCGGCCATCTTGGTGGTCAGCGTGCCGGCCACGATCAGCACGTCCGCCTGGCGGGGACTGGCCCGGAACGGGAACATGTTGAAGCGGTCCACGTCGTTGCGGCTGGTGGCGGTGGACATCATCTCGATGGCGCAGCAGGACAGCCCGGACAGCAGGGGCCAGAGACTGTTCATGCGGAGCAGGTCGAGCAGGTAGTCGGCCTTCGCCGGAATGACCTCCAGCGCGCCCCAGCGCGCGTTGTCGCCCGGGTCCACCTCGGCCTCGACCTGGTGCAGGTGCGTGATCGCGGGCGGCTGGCCGCCTCCGTAGGCGGCCGGGTTGGAGGACGACCACAGGTCGTTGCGCACGACGATGGGCTCGGCGATCTCGCGGCCCGGTGGGACCGCCAGCGAGCGGCTGCCGGTGGAGGGCGGGCTCGCGGTTGTCGCATCCGGCCGCGGCGCCTCCCCGGGCTTCAGCGCCACCGCAGCACGCCCTTGCGCCACGCGTAGGCCAGCCCGAGCATCAGGATCCCGACGAAGATCGCCATGCTGACCAGGCCGCCCAGCAGCACGTCGCGGAAGACGATCGCCCAGAGGTAGACGAACACCACCTCGATGTCGAAGGCGACGAACAGCAGCGCGTAGATGTAGAACGAGAGGCCGAAGCGCCCCCAGGTGTCACCGAACGTGTCGATGCCCGACTCGTAAGGAAGCCCCTTGTGGCGATCGCCCCGGTTCCGGTGACTGATCAGCCAGGCCAGCCCGATCGTCAGGAAGACGAACGAGGTGCCGGCGATCAGGAAGCCCAGGACGTACCAGAGTCCGGTCACGTTTCCTCATCACGAAGCGCCAGGCGCCGCGGACAATGCTCGGGACGCGCCTGTTGGTGGCCGCCATTCTATCGCAGAGCGACGGGTCGCCCGACGCGCGCCGCGCTCACCGGATGCCTCGCAGCAGCAGCGGCACCCCGGGTCCCACCAGTGTGTGGCCGCCGAGAAGGATCGGGACGGCCGAGCCGGCGGCTGCGGCCGTCAGGTCGCGCAGCCAGCGGTCGGCGATGGCCGCCGGTCGGAGCAGGTCGGAGGCGAACCGGTCCTCGTCGGAGGGCCAGGCACCCTCGTCGGGGCCGGCCCGGTCCGCGATCAGGACCCGGCTGTCGAGGATGGCGGCATCGGCGAGCTCTGCGACGATCGACGGAAGCGCGTCGGGGCCCCGCGCTGCGAGCAGGCGGCCGATCGTGCTGCGGGCCGGCCTGACGGTGCCGGCGGTGGGTGCCGGCCGGGGCGGGCCGCCGGTTCGCGTCCCGTGCGCGGAACCGCCACGTGCCGCAGCGCGCGCGGCACCGCCGGAAGGCGTCGCGCGCTCGGAACCACCGGGAGGCGTCCCCATCGCCAGCGTCGACGACGCGCGCAGCCCGCGCTCCTCGGCCAGAAAGCGCACGCGACAACGAACGTGCCGCTCGAGCCAGGCGAGTGTCCGGGACGAGCTGCGCCCGAACACCAGCAGCTCGCGACGCGGGTCGGACCCGACGGCGCGGACCTCGTCGAGTCGCGGGACCGACAACCCGTGGTCGGCCGCGATGCGGGACAGCAAGCTGGGCGGGCCGCCGCCGAGTGCCAGGAGCGCGAGATCCAGCGGCGTGTCCAGGTCGAGCGCCAGCCGGTCACGCCCGGGCAGCTCCGCGATCGAGTAGCCCGCGACCTCCTCCAGCCAGCGCGGGAGCGCGTTGTCCGACGGCAGCGGCGGCAGGTCCCGGAGCGTGGCCGCCTCCGCCACGGCGCAGACGTCGGACGAGTACCGGTTGTTGGTGAGTGCGGCGCGGCGCGGGGTGCCGGCAAGCTCCACCAGCCGGCGCGCATCGTCGGGCCGGAGCCGCGGGACGGCCCCGCTGCCGAGCACCACGCACGCCTCGATCCCTTCGTCGCGTACCAGCCCGGCCAGCGCTTCCCCGAACGATCCGCCCGTCGCGGCGAGCAGGGGCGGCAGGGCACGGTCGCGCGGCACGTCGTAGGTGCCGCCGGCCGCGTGCGCGCCCCGGACCGCGTACGTGCCCGCATCCGCCCGGGTGCCGCCGACCGCGTGGGTGCCCGCTGGTGCGTGGCCACCCCCGATCGCGTGAGTGCCCGCGTCGACGTCACCCATCACGCTCGCGTCCTTCCCCGCCACGAGCAGGACCCGACCGGCCCCCGCGTGACGGAACAGCGCCACCTGGTGCTCGAGCAGGGTCTGCCGGGCGACGGCGAGCAGGGCGGTCAGCGGGGGATCGTCCGCACGTGGCGGCCGGTGGAACACGATGACGGTGACGTCCCGCATGGCCGCCCGAGTGTAGCGGGGACGCCCGGCCGGAGGACCGCCTCGGCCGCGCATCCGCAGTAGCCTTGCCGCCACCAGCAGGGGAGATCCCGATGTCGAGACGCCGGACCGCCACCGCGTTCGCCGCGCTCGCGGCAGGTGTCGTGGTCGCCGCCGCGCGGTCGAGACGCCGCCGGGACCGCGCACCCGGGGAGGATCCCGCCGATCCCGCGGGACGGCTTATCGGCGACGTCGCGGCCTACGACCTGGGGTCGCGGCTGTTGTACGGCCCCATCTTCCGGCACGTCGCGCGCGAAGTCGCGGCCGTCACGCCCCCGGGGGCCGCGGTGCTGGAGGTCGGGTGCGGGCCCGGTCACCTGGCGATCCGGATGGCGCGCGACCACGGGCTGCGAGTCACCGCATCCGACCTTGACCCGGCGATGGTGGCCCGCGCGGCAGCCAACGTCGACCGGGCATTCGCGCCCGGGGACCCGGTGCGCCCGACGATCGTGGTGGGGGACGTGGCGGCCCTGCCGTTCGCGCCGGGCAGCTTCGACGTTGCGGTCAGCACGTTCTCGATGCACCACTGGGCCGATCCGGCGGCGGGGATCGCGGAGCTCCATCGCGTGCTCCGGCCCGGCGGCCGTGCCCTCGTGTGGGATCTCGCGGCACGGGTCCGCCACCTGGAGGGGCAGTCCCCGGATCCCGCGGCCGTGGCGGCTGCCTCCCCGTTCGGTGGCGCGGCCACGCTCAGCCGCTGGCCCGGGCTGCTGCCGATCGTGGAGCGTGTCGATCTCGTGCGCGGGGCTGACGGGCCCGGCGGGGGAGATGGCCTCGGCGGGGAGGGCGGGGGCGATGGCCCCGGCAGTGACGGCGGGGGTCATGGCACGGGCGGCGCCGATGGTGGTGCCCGGACGGGCGCCGATGGCGCGGCGATGGGACCACCTGCCGGGTGATGGCCGCGCCGGCTGACCCCGCGCCGCGCACGCCGGTGCGTGCGTACGTCGGGCTCGGCGCCAACGTCGGCGACGCACGGCGGACCCTGGTGGCCGCGGTGCATGCGCTGGCCGCGCTGCCGGGCGCACGGCTCGTCGCCGTATCCCGGCTCTACGTCACGCGTCCGGTCGGCGTCGCCGACCAGCCCGAGTTCCACAACGCGGTGGTCGCGCTCGACGTGCCCGCAGGCCCCGATCCCGAACGCGGAGCGCTTGCGCTGCTCGTCGCCCTGAAGGGGATCGAGCGGGCATTCGGCCGCCAGCGCCGCGGGCGATGGGGCCCGCGCGAACTGGACCTGGACCTGCTCCTGTTCGGGGATGCGCGGATCAGCGTCGAACGGCCGCCCGACGGGGTGTCACTCGATGCCGGACACCGCGACCGGTTGCTGGTGGTGCCGCACCCGGACGCGAACGATCGGCTGTTCGTGCTGGCGCCCCTGGCCGATCTCGCGCCGGATCTCGTGCCGGCTGGCTGGGACGAGGCGGTCGCCATGGCGCGCGATCGCAGGCTCGTCGCGGAGGGTCCCGGTGCGGTCCAGGTCGTGGGCGAGTGGGACGGCGAGGGGTGGCGGGTCTGACGCCGGGTTGGCCCGCCGCGGCCGGTGCAGCGATGGGACGGCGAGGAGTGGCGGTTGTGACGCCTGGCCGCTCGCCGCTGCCGGCGTGACACTGGGCTGACGATTCGCGTCGGGCGGTACCGGCCTTTCCCCGGCTGGCGGTTCTGCCAGGCCACCTCGAGCCGGGTCCCGGCCAGGCTGCCGGCCCGCGCCAGGTGGCACCGACGCGGCCGCGCGGATCCCTGCCATCCTGAAGGACTTGCAGGGGAGGAACCGTAACGCCGGTCCGAGCGGGCCGGGGGCCGACCACGACGACGGCACTCCGCCCGCGACGGTCGGCGCGTGCGGGACCTGGCGCCGCGACCCGCTCCGTAGGACCGCGCGCCGGCCGCGCGCCACCGTGCACCCGACATACCGTTCCCCGGGTGCAGGTTCTGCAGGATCGCCGGCCCCGGCGGGCTCGTGACCCGGTCCCGGGCAGGACCCCTCCCTCTCCCCGCCCGGGCGCGTGCGGCTCCCCGGCGCGCGTGCGGCTCCCCGGCGCGCGTGCGGCTCCGCCCGCAGGCGGACACGCGCGCCCCGTCGTCGCTACAGCCGGACCGAAGGCGGCCGCTCGCGGTCGAACATGTGGACCGTATCGACGAACCGGACCTGCTTGGTGCGGTACGCCATCACCAGAGAGTGGGTACGGGCGCCGCCGCCGAAGAAGCG
>JAJYEB010000200.1 GCA_021790375.1 Chloroflexota bacterium
TGGTCGCGGTTCGGCTGCGGGGCCGGAACCTGCTCGCGGTCGCGCTGACCCTCGCGATCGTCTGCCGGGCGGCGTACGTCTCGTTCGGCGTGCGACCGCAGCTGCTGGAGCTGCTCTACCTGTCGGTGTGGCTGCTCGCGCTGGACGCCTGGCTCGCGCGACGGCTCGCGACTCGACACCTCTTCGTGTTGGCGGTCGGCCTGATGCTGCTCTGGGCCAACACCCATGGCTCGTTCCTGCTCGCACCGGTGGTCGCGGCAGTCCTGGCCGCTGCGCTCGGGTTGGCCGGTGATCGGCGAGCGATCACGACCGCATCGCTTGCCGTGCTGGTTGCCGCAGTGCCGCTCGTCAACCCGTGGGGCCCGGCCCTCTACGGGTTCGCGACACAGTCCCTGTCGAGCGGCGTCACCGGTCGGCTCATCCAGGAGTGGCAGCCGCCCGACCTGCTGGGTGCCGACTTCGCGGCCTTCGCCCAGGAGCTCGCCTTCCTGCTCGTGGGTGTCCTGCTCGCCGTGGGCCGGGTCGTGCGCACGCTGCGTGCCGGCGGCGGCGTGTCTCCGTCATCCCGCGACGCCGGCGGTTCGCGGTGGTCCCGCGTCGGTCACCCGCTCCTGGCGCAGGTCCGGTGCACGTGGACGATCGCGCTGACGGCGCTGATGATCGCGCTGGCCCTGCGCTCGGGCAGGTTCGTCATGCTCGTCGGCATCACCGCCGCCCCGATCCTCGCCTGGACGCTCGAGCAGGTTGTCGCGTGGGCCGTCGCGGTTGCCGAGCAGGCGCGCCGGCTGGTCGAGCGGCTGCTCGGGCGCGGGACGGCCGGGAAGGCGCCGGAGCGCGGGCGGCTCAACCTCGTGCTCGCCACGGCCGCTGCCGTCGGGCTCTGCGTGGCGGGCCTCGCGCGGATCTCCCCCGCCGCCCAGGAGCAGGCGCTGTCGGGCCGCTACCCCGTATCCCTGCTGCCGGCGCTCGACGAGGCGGTGACGTCGGCCGGCGGCCCGGGCCAGGCGCGGCTCCTCAACGCGTACGACGACGGGGGATTCCTGCTCGAATGGCGCCCGGGCCTGCCGGTCTTCATCGACGGCCGATCGGAGGTGTACGGCGACGCGTTGCTCGTCGAGGCCGCGACGCTATTCGACACCGGGCCGGGCTGGCGGACCACGCTGGACCGGCTGCACCCGCGGGTCGCGCTGCTCGATCCAGGCACGCCCCTGGCGCTGGTGCTCGAACAGGCCGGCTGGACCGTCCGCGGGAGCGACGGAGCGGGCGTCCTGCTGGTCGCGCCCACCGGCTCGTCCGGCTGACATCGGCTGGCGCGAGGACACGCGACCACCCGCGGTTGGACCGGCCGAGGCGTACACTTGCCGGGGCGCCGGAGGTGTACACAGTGAACGTCGGCGTCAAGGAGCTGCGCGGCAACCTGCGCAGGTACCTCGAGGCGGCCCAGCGGGGCGAGGAAGTCACGGTGACGGAGCGCGGGCGGCCCGTGGCGCGCATCGTGCCGGCGACCGGGCGGTCGAGGTACGAGGAGCTCGTCGCGAACGGGACGATCACGCCCGCGCAGCGCCCGAAGCAGCCCAGCGAGGCATACCCTCGGATTCTCGCGGACGTCTCGCTGTCGGACATCGTCCTGGAACAGCGGAAGTGAGGGCATACTTCGACACCTCCGCATTCGTGAAGCTGCTCGTGCCGGAGCCAGGTTCCGATCTCGCGGACGCGATCTGGAACGAGGCCGACGGGGTATCGACCGGCAGGGCGACGTGGGTCGAGGCACGCGCCGCGCTGGCTGCGGCGGGTCGTACGGGCCGATTGACCCCCGGGCTCACAGGGGAGGCGCTCGGCGGCCTCGCCCGGCGCTTCCAGGCGGTCGACGTCGTGGATCTCACGGCCCCCTTGGCCCAGTCGGCCGGCGACCTGGCCGAGCGGCATGGGCTGCGGGGATGCGACGCCGTCCATCTCGCATCCTGCCTGGCGCTGGGCACCGACGAGACCGTGATCGTGACCTGGGACCGCGACCTGGCGTGGGCGGCGTACCGGTCCGGGCTGAGCCTCGCGGGGATCGCGCTCGACTGACCGGCGGAGGCATGGTGCCTGCCCACGGCCCGCGGCGCACCCCCGCGGCGCGGCCCCCGCGGCCCGGTCCGCGGCTCCGATAATGGCCGGCATGCTGACGGATGCGCGGCGGACAGGATCCGGAGTGGCTGGCGCCGGCAACGCTGCCCCGGCACGCCGTCTCGGGCAGACAGCGGCGATCGCCGCCGTCCCCATCGGGCTCTTCCTGCTCGCGCTCGCGATCCGCGCCGTCCTGGCCGCGATCAACCCCGACCCCGCGTACCCCGACAGCGCGTACTACGTCGACATCGCACGGAACATCGCCGCCGGGAAGGGCTTCAGCGAGAACTTCCTCTGGACGTTCATCGATGTCGGCGGGCGGATCCCGGCGAACCCGCACCTGCCCGTGCCGAGCAACGCGCACTGGGCGCCCCTCGCCTCGCTGGTCCAGGTGCCCTTCATCTGGCTGCTCGGCCCGACCCGGCTGGCCTCACTGCTGCCGTTCGTGCTGGTCGGGTCGCTGGCCGCGCCGCTCTCGTGGGCGATCGCGCGGGACGCGGGCGCGCCACTGCTCGTGCAGGCGGGGGCGGGGTTCCTGGGCGCCGTGCCCGGGCTCGCGACCGTGTTCATGGCGCAGCAGGACAACTTCGCGCTGACGATGGTGCTCGGCGGGGGCGCCCTGTGGCTGACCTCGCGCGGCCTGCGCGGGCACGCTCGCTCGTTCGCCGCCGCCGGGCTGCTGATCGGGCTGGCGACGCTCGCCCGCACCGACGGGGCGCTGCTCGCCGCCGCCCCTGCCGCCGCCTTCGGGTGGGATCGCTGGCGGGCCTGGCGCGATCGGCGCCCGCCCGCCCTCGCGCTCGCCGCCGCCGTCGGGTGCGCGCTCGGCTTCCTCGTGGTCGTCGGGCCGTGGTGGATCCGGCAACTCGCCGTCTTCGGCAGCATCTCGCCATCGAGCGGGTACGGGATCCTGTGGCTGCGCTCGTTCGCCGAGCTCGACAGCGTGACCGCGCCGCGCACGCTGTCGGCGTTCCTGGCCCAACCGCTGGGCCAGCTCATCGGGAGCCGCGTGGCCGGCTTCACGGCCGCGATCGCGATCTACCTCGGGATCGTGTGTGCCGTCTTCCTCGCGCCGTTTGCCGCGATCGGCTGGTGGCGTCGGCGGCGCTCGGTCGAGACCGGCCCGTGGCTGGTCGCGGCGGTCGTCCTGCTCCTCGTGTCCGGCCTGCTGTTCGCGATCCACGTCCCGAACGGGATGTTCCTGCACGCCAGCGTCGCGCTCGCCCCGCACACGTACTGGCTCGCGCTGGAGGGGATCGTCGCGCTCGCCGGGTGGATCGCCGCCCGTCGCCGGTCCCTCGACGCGGGCCGCCTCGCCCGCCTGCTCGTGGTATCGGTGCTCGCGATCGTGACGGCCGGGTCGGCGCTGGCCGCCGACGTGGTCGGGTCGGGCTGGCAGCGGACGCTGGCCGAGCGCCGGCAGGTGGCGAGCGCGATCGACGTCCTCGCCGCCCCCGGCGACCGGCTCATGTCGATCGACAGCGCGACGTTCGAGTACCTCACGGGGCACGGCGGGATCGTCTCGCCGGACGATCCGCTGCCCGTGGTCGAGCAGGCCGCGCGCGCCTACGACGTGCGCTGGCTGATCCTCGAGCGCGACGGCGAGGTCCGTGCGCTGGCGCCGATCCTGTCGGGGTCGCCACCGCCCGACTGGCTGGGGCCGCCGGCCTGGGTGCTGCCCTCGGCGAGCGGCGCGGTCGAGGCGGCGATCTACCCCGTCTGCTTCGGCCACGCGCTCCCCGGCTGCACGCCGGGCGGGGCCGCGATGACGTGGCGCGCGCCGTGAGCGGCGTGGGGACGGTGGACGGACGGCCGGCTCCCCGCGGCGTTGCACGCTGGACGGGGGTGCGGCTGGCGGCGCGCGAGGCGTGGGCGACGGCGGGCGCGCTCTTCGTCTTCGCGGTCGTGGTGCGCGCGATCGCCGCGATCGCGATCCCGTTCCCGATCCCGGAGGACACGACCTACTACGTCGACGTGGCCCGCAGCCTCCTGCAGGGCCACGGGCTCGTCAGCGACGCACTCTGGAGCTACCAGACGCCGCCGCTCATCGTGCCGCGGGCCGCGTTCGAGGTGTGGCTGCCGCTGCCCACGTTCCTGGCCGCCGTGCCGATGGCGCTGCTCGGCGCGACGTTCCGCTCGGCGCAGGTCGCGGCGGTCGCGGTCGGGTCGCTCGTGCCGGTGCTGGTCTGGCGCCTGGCCGCGGACGTCGCGGAGGAACGCGAGATGCCGGCCGGACGCGCGCGCGTGCTGGCCGTGGGCGCGGGACTCGTGGCCGCGCTCGACCCGCCGCTCGTCCTGTATGGCGCGCTCCCCGACTCGACGATGCCGTTTGCGGTGCTCGCGCTCGCGGCGTGCCTGCTGATGGCCCGGGTGCTGCGCGACCCGCGGGGGCTGTCGGCTGCCGACCCGCGCCTGCTCGGGCTCGGCGTGCTGCTCGGGCTCACGGCTCTCACCCGGA
>JAJYEB010000201.1 GCA_021790375.1 Chloroflexota bacterium
ACCCCCATCTTCCAGGCGATCTTCCTGGTCCTGATCTTCTTCTACAACATCGTCGGCGACATCGGCATCGCGATCGTCCTGGTCACCCTGCTGATCCGGCTCCTGCTGGTCCCGGTGTATCGCGCGCAGATCGTCTCGCAGCGCCGCATGCAGATGCTGCAGCCGGAACTCAAGGCGATCTCCCAGAAGTACAAGGGTGACCGGCAGAAGGTCAGCGAGGAGCAGATGCGGCTGTACAAGGAGCGGGGCGTGAACCCCGCCTCCGGGTGCCTGCCGACGATGCTGACGATGGTGCTGCTCCTGCCCATGTACTCGGTGTTCTCGTCCGGGCTGACCGCCCCGAACATCAGCTCCATGCTCGACGTCTTCGGGATCCGGGTGCTGAACGTCGCCTGCCAGGCCGGCGCCGCCGCGGGCGGACCCTGCATCCAGCCGCACATCTGGTGGCTGGGTGGCCTGGACGCGAGCACGCCGGAGATCCTCTTCAAGGTCCCGGTCATCGGCTTCGGCTTCAGCCTCCTGGCCCTGGTCTCGGCGCTCCTGCAGCTGCTGCAGACGCGCATGATGATGCCGAGCACCAGTGATCCCCAGGCCCAGGCGCAGCAGCGGGCGTTCCTGCTGCTCCCCCTTCTGTCGCTCGTGTACGGCTCGTTCCTGCCGGCCGGGCTCTTCATCTACTGGATCGTCACCACGGTCTTCTCGATCGTGCAGCAGTATCTGATCGCTGGCTGGGGGTCGCTCTTCCCCCTGTTCGGGTGGACACCGTCGTTCGCGATCGGCCACACGCCGAGGTTCGCCCCACCCCCGCCGAAACCGCAGGCGCCGGGACCGGGCGAGCCGCCAGGTCCGCGTCGCCCGCCGAAGGACAGCGCGGCGGGCACGGTGCGACCGAACAGGGAACGGGCCCGGACGAGCCGGCGAGGGAGGCGTCGATGAACAGCGAGTACCAGGAGTTCACCGGCAAGACGGTCGAGGAGGCGCTGCGCCAGGCGCGCGAAGCCTTCGGGGTGGCCGGTCTTGACGACCTGGACTTCGAGATCCTGACCCCCGGCAGCCGGGGCGTGCTCGGCATGGGTGCCGAGCTTGCCCGCGTGATCGCCGCCCCCAGGGCGGCGCTCGGCGGCGTGACGCCTCGACGGGCCGCGGCCGAGTCCCAGCCGCTCCCGCCGCTGCCGGAGCGGCCGCCGCGCGAAGATCGGGGCCGCGGCGGTCGCGACAGGGGCGCCTACGGTGACCGGGATCGCGGCCGGCGGGAGGGGCCCCCGCGTGAGCCCGCCCGTGAGCCCGCCCGCGAGCCCGCCCGTGAGCCGGCTCACGAAACCCCGCGCCAGGAGGTGGCGCCCCGGACGGGCGCCGGCCGTCCGGAACGCACCGATCGCCCGGAGCGCCGGGGCGACCGGGGACAGGCCAGGCGTCCCGGGCGCGAACAGCGCGGTCCCGTCACGCTGTCCGAGGGAGAGCGGGCCGAGGTTGCCGCGGCGCGCTCGCTCAGCTCGGAGCGCGAGGAGATCCAGGCCGCGGAGGCCAGCCCCGAGGCGCTGGAGGCCGGACGCGAGATCCTCGAGACGATCCTCGGCCACCTGGGCTACGACGTGCGCGTGACCATTCAGGCCGGGGAGACGTCGAAGCTCGACGTGACCGGCGAGGGTGCCGAGAAGGAAGCGCTCGGCGCGTTGATCGGGCGCAAGGGCGAGCGTCTCTCGGCGCTGCAGCACCTCGTGAACCTGCTGCTGTCCCGCCGGATGGGCGAGTGGACCCGCGTCCTGGTGGACGTCGAGGACTACCGGGGGCGCCGTGAGCGGCAGCTCCGCGAGATCGCCCTCCGCGCCGCGGACCACGTGGAGGAGACCGGGCGGATGCTGCAGCTCGAGCCGATGCCCGCGCTCGAGCGGCGATGGGTACACCTCGCCCTGCGCGACCGGCCCGGCGTCGCCACGCAGTCGATCGGCGAGGAGCCCAACCGGCGCGTGGTGGTCATCCGGCGCGAGGCGTAGCCGGCACCGGGCCTCGCCCCGCCACTCGCAACGTCGCCATCGAGGGTCCCGGGCGACGAGGACCCCACCGCTGCCGAGCCGCACCGCCACCGACTCCGGGGAGCGCCGCCGGCCGACCCCATCCGGATGGCGCCCGGGCCGGGACCGAAGTGCTGTGCCCGCGCTGCGGACAGGCCCGGTAGGATATGTACACGATGACTGCCGAAACCGCCGACCTCGGGATCGCGCAGCCGATCGCCTGGCGGCGCGCGGTGGCCGCGTTCGGGATCACGATCCTCGTCGCGGCAGCCACCGTGATCGGCTTCGCGTTCGGTTACCAGCAGGCGTTCGCCGCCCGCGTGGTGCCGGGTGTGACGGTGGGCGGGGTCTCGATCGGGGGCCTCGACCGTGCGGCAGCCGAGGCGACCCTTCGCGCCCGTCTTCCCAGCGTGACAAGCGGCGCCCTCCTGCTGCGATCATCCGGCGGCGACCAGCTCGTTCCGTTCTCCCAGCTCGGACGGAGCTACGACTACGGGCCCATGCTGGACGCCGCGATGGCCGTGGGACACGGTGGAGATCTTCCCGCCGACCTCGCCGAGGACGTGCGTGCGCTCGTGCGCGGTGAGCCCGTCGCAGTCCGCCTTACCTACAGCAGCGCGGCGCTGCGAGCCGCCGTCGCGTCGGCTGCCGCCGGCCGGGACGCCTCCGCCGCCGATGCGGTCGCCGTGCTCGGCTCGGACGGCCGGTTCACCGTGCGGCCGGCTGCGGCCGGCAGCTCGATCGACCAGCGGACCGTGCTCGCCGCAGCAGCGCGGGCGCTCTCCACCCCGGGCGCTGCAGAAGTGGTCGATCTGCCCGCGTCGGCCGTCCCCCCCGCCATCAGCACCGCCCAGGCCGAGGCTGCGATCGCGGCTGCCCAGCAGATGACCGCCCAGCCGCTCACCCTCCGGGTCGCCAGCAACACGGCCTTCTCGATGACGGTCGCGCCGGCGACCCTCCGGACCTGGGTCACCTTCGTGGCAACGCCGGGCGGTGGCTACGCGCCGAGCATTGCATCCGCCGCGGCCCGGGCTGCGCTGGCACAGCTCGCCTCGAAGGTGTCTCGCGCCCCGGCCGACGCAACGTACCTGCTGGGCGACGGGAAAGTGGTTGGCGTGCTCGAGAGCCACACCGGCGCGGAACTCGACGTGGACACCTCGCTGCAGACGATCTCCCTGGTCCTCGCGTCGCAGACCGCGGACAGCCCGCCGCCCATGGCCCAGCTGGCGATGACCAGCGTTGCGCCTGCGCTCACCACCGACGAAGCCCGCAAGACAGCCCCGCTGATGACCCTGATTGGCAGCTGGACCACCCACTTCATCCCGGGCATCTCCAATTACTGGGGCAAGAACATCAGCATCCCGGCCGCCACGATCGACGGGTACGTGGTCGCGCCCGGCGCCTGGTTCGACTTCTGGAAGGTCGTCGGGATGCCCACGCTCGCCGAGGGCTACGGGATGGGCGGCGCGATCATCAACGGTCACACGGAGGAGACCGGCGCCATCGCCGGTGGCATCTGCAGCACGTCGACCACGCTCTTCAACGCGGCGCTGCGCGCCGGCTACGAGATCGGTGATCGCGCGAACCACTACTACTACATCTCCCGGTACCCGGTCGGGCTGGATGCCACGGTCGCGATGGGCACGGGCTGGGAACAGGACATGACCTGGCGAAACGACACGGCGTACCCGGTGCTGATCCACGCGATCAACGGTCCCGGCACGGTCACCTTCCAGCTGTTCAGCGTGAACCCGCACCGGACCGTGACGCTCTCGACGCCGATCGTGAAGAACTACACGTACGCCACGACGCAGTACGTGAAGGTGACCACGCTGAAGCCGGGCCAGGTGAACCAGGTCGAGTACGCGTCGAACGGCTTCGACGCCTGGGTGACCCGCACCGTCACGGACGCGACCGGGACCGTGATCCACCAGGAGACGTACTACTCCCACTACGCCACGGTGAACGGCCTCATCCAGGTCGGCGTTGCCAGCCTTCCGTCGCCCAGCCCGAGCGCGTCTTCGTCTCCGTCGCCCAAACCCTGACGGTCGCCTCGGACGGGTGACGTGCCACGAGCCCATCGCCCAGGCCCTGACGGCCCCGGCCCGCGGAGGCATGCTGGGACGTGCGTGGCACCGGACTCCCCTGCCCGCCGGCAGGGGCGGGGCGGACGCCACGGTCGCGTCCGCCCCGCCTTGGCTCGAGCGGAGCAGGGGTCAGGTCAGGGGTGCAGGTAGCCCAGCAGCGAGTGAACCTGGACGTCGTCGGACGCATTGCCCAGGTAGCCGAGGTTCCAGGCCTGCTCGACTGTCTTCAGCAGCGAGTAGTGGTTGAAATCCTGGTAGCCCTTGAAGTGGCGCTTTCCGTGCGTGGTCACCACGACCGCCGGGATCAGGCCGCCGCCGTACATTCCACCGGCCCACGTGTTGCCGTCCGCGGTGACCCCGTCGGACTTCAGGAACTGGTAGCCCGGGGGCAGGATCGGCGAGTCGCAGCAGCCGGCCGCCGACGCCCACCCGTCGGTCGTCTTGTCGCCGGTGTA
>JAJYEB010000202.1 GCA_021790375.1 Chloroflexota bacterium
GGGGCAATACATGCCCGAGTCGCTTGCCCTGCCAGCCCGCGCTCTGGCGCTCGGTCTGCCCTCCGGCGATGTCGCCGCCCCGGTCGCCGTCAACGTGGCGATCGTGCTGGCCACTGCGCTGCTGGCCTGGTTGTCGTTCCGCCGCCAGGAGTTGTGACGCCCGGGCCCCCCGGCTCTCAGTCGCTGGTGCCCAACGCGCTGGTTTCGCACGTCCATCCCGCTGGGTTCGCACGCCCACCGCTCTGGTTTCGCACGTCCATCCCGCTGGGTTCGCACGCCCACCGCTCTGGTTTCGCACGTCCATCCCGCTGGGTTCGCACGTCATGTGAACATCATGGAAGCCGGCGCCGGCGCCCGCGGGGAAGATCCGGATGCTCGCGTGAATGGACGAGCCTCCTCGGACACTCGGGACACGGCAACCAGCGGCTGGGCTGCGCCGTCCGAACGGTTCTCGGCTGGGCTGCGCCGTCAGCCGGATTCTCGGCTGGGCAGCGCGCCGTCCGAACGGTTCTCGGCTGGGCTGCGCCATCCGAACTCACGGTGCGTTCACATCACATGTGATCCTGCGCAGGCCGGCGAGCCGTGCCATCCTGCGCGGCCTCTCAGCCGTGCCCTCCGGCGACCGGCCGCTCTGGCCATCCTGCGCGGCCTCACGGCAATGCCCCACGGCAATGGCCAACGGCAATGCCCCACGGCAATGCCCCAACGGCGCGGGCGCCGCCGTCACGCCGCCCGCCATGCCCATGCCGCTCGCCATGCCGCCATGCCGTCTGCCGCGCCATTCCCCACGGCCATGCCCGTCCGCCAAGCACGCTGTACTGCGCCACTGCCTGGCGCTGGCCCTCGGCCCCGCCCGTCCCGGATCAACGCAGTGACACGTGCACCGGACACGTCCGCGCGCCGTTGAAATGCCCAGGCCCGCCTGAAATGCCCAGGGCCGCCTGCCCGGATATGCTGTCAGCCCATGAGACTTCCCCTCCGAGCGGCCACGCTCTGCCTTGCCCTGGCCACTGTCGCGCTGCTGGCCGTCCCGTCGGTGGATGCGACACAGGCCCGCCGGATCTGGCGCGCCCCCCTCGGCGGCGTCGCGGGCACGGCCACCCTGGTCGCCTACACCACCGGGACCGGCACCATGACGATCACGGCCCAGGGGCTGCGGCCGTCCACGACCTACGGTGTCATGATCTACCGGGGCACCTGCGCGAAGCCGATCGCCGTCGTCAAGCTCCCCGGCGTCCGCTCGGACGCCAGCGGCGGCGCCACCGGGTCGCTCCCCCTCACCGCCGTGCAGCAGCCGATCGTCTGGCACGCGAGCTGGACTGGCAACATCGCCGCCCGGATCGCCAGTGGGTCGGATGCGCACTGCGGGGTCCTGAAGTACGCCGTCGCCACCCGGATCGCCGTCCCGGCCATGGGGATCGATCTGCCGGTGGTGTTGCAGAAGGGCAGCGCATTCCCGTACTGCAACGTGGCGATGTACATGCCGGAGTACTACCAGCCAGGCGAAGGCGGCGCGACGTTCATCTACGCCCACGCCCGCACCGGCATGTTTCTGCCACTGCTGAACGCCTCGCTGGTGAACAACGGCGCGAAGATGATCGGGATGAAGGTCCTCGCCTGGACCAGTGACGACCACCTGTACACGTACCAGGTGGTCAAGGTGCTGCGGCATGTCTACAACGTGCCGGCCGCGCTGGCCGCGACCACCAGCCAGGAGGTCTGGCTGCAGACGTCGGAGGGTCCGTACGGGACGTACAACAAGCTGTTCGTGGTGGCCCGGCGGATCGCGGGCACCACGGTGAGCTACGCCGCCGCGCACCCGGCCCCGCATCCGCAGGTGTGTTCGCTCTACTGACAGGGGCGGCCGGCCGTCGAGGCCGTCGGGCTGCTCCGGCGTTCCGGGAACGCTCCGGGAACGGCCCCGCGGGAGACTTGCAGCGCGCCGATCGCCCCGGGCGTCGTGTCTGCCGTGCCCGCCTCCAGTCGCACCGGGTCGCCCCGCCTGATCGGTCGGCGGAAACGGGAGGTCACCATGCGGTTCATCCAGGAGACCGGGTTCTGCGTTCGGGCCGGGCGTGCGGAGGCCTTCCAGAAATGGATGGCGGCCAACGAGGAGCGCATCGCCGCCGCCTACCCTCCCGGGATGTCGTACATCGGGATGTTCACGTCGGTCTTCACGTCCGAGAAGACCGCCGGCACGTACCGCCTGCTCGAGGGCCTGGACTCCTACGCTGCCCTCGACACGGCATCGGCGGCCCAGAAGGATCCCGACAGCGCCTACGCGCAGGTGTGGCGCGAGGCCATGCAGTTCATGGATCCCGATCCGAAGGCCGATTGGAGCGTGACCCTGCTGAAGGCCGTGGTGGACGCGGCGATCTGGGACGTCACCCCGGAGGCGTGACCCGTCGCATACTCCCCGCATGACATCTCCCACCCTCCTCACCGACGCCCGCTCGATCCTTCCCGACATCGTGGCCGTCCGGCGCACCCTGCACCGGAAGCCCGAGGTCGGGCTGCAGCTGCCGTACACCCAGTCGGTCGTGGTGGCCGAGCTCGACCGGCTCGGCCTGGCGCCCCGGCGGGGCCGGTCGGTCGGGTCGGTCACGGCCGTGATCGAGGGCGCGCGGCCCGGCCCCACGATCGTGCTGCGCGGCGACATGGACGGACTGCCGCTTCACGAGGACACCGGGCTCGAGTTCGCGTCCGAGACGGGCGACACGATGCACGCCTGCGGTCACGACACGCACGTCGCGATGCTGCTCGCGGCGGCGCGCCTGCTCCTCGACCGGCGCGACCGGCTCACCGGCAACGTCCTGCTGATGTTCCAGCCCGGCGAGGAGGGCTGGCACGGCGCGCGCTACATGCTCGACGAGGGGCTGCTGGAGTCGGCGCCCACGCCGGTGGAGGCCGCGTTCGCGATCCACATCGGCACCCGCTACCCGGCCGGTACCATCCACATGCGAGCGGGCGCGACCTACGCTGCGGCCGACACGATCCGGCTGACGGTGCGCGGACGGGGCGGGCACGCGTCCACGCCCCACCTGTCGCTCGACCCGGTCCCGGTGCTGGCCGAGATCATCCTGGCGCTGCAGACCATGATCACCCGCACGGTCGACGTGTTCGACCCGGCGGTGCTGACGGTCGGGCACGTCACGGCCGGCACCCGCGACAACATCATCCCGGAGACGGCGGCCCTGGAGGGCACGATCCGGACGGTGTCGGAGGCAACCCGCTCCACGGTGCACGAGGGCGTCCGGCGGGTGGTGGCGGGGATCTGCGCCGCGCACGGTGCCACCGGCGAGCTGGAGATCGTTCCGGGCTACGGGGTGACCATCAACGCGCCGTCGTTCGTCGAGCTGGTCGGCGACGAGGCGCGCGCGCTGGTGGGGCCCGACTGCGTGGGCCAGCTGGCCGCGCCGCTGATGGGCGCCGAGGACTTCTCGTACGTGCTGCAGCGGGTGCCCGGGGCGATCGTGATGCTGGGCGCACGACCGGCCGACGTCGACGAGGCGACGGCCCCGCAGAACCACTCGAACCGGGTGGTCTTCGACGAGCCCTCCATGGCGCTCGGTGCGGCCCTCCACGCTGCGGTGGCACTGCGCTACCTGGGAGGGGAGTAGCGTCAGCGGCGGCTGCCATTCCCGGTTGCCGCAGGGCGCCATCGGACGGTCGTTGTCGGCCCCTCGGTGGGACCGCGGGTTGTCCGGCGGCCTCGGGCTCCCCGGCAGCCCCGGGTTCGTCGGGCTGCCTCGGCTTCCCGGCGGCCCCGGGTTCCCGGCCGCACTCGGACCTTCGGACTGCCTCGAGTTCCTCGGCGGCCCCGGGTTCCCCGGGTCCCTGTTGCCCGCGGGCGTCTCGATATCTCCCAGGGCGATCAGGCACGCGCCTGGGTGGCCGCAAGGTCTGCCGCGGCGTGCCCTCGACCGCCTCCGGGGGCCGGCACGCGCCTGACGCAGGCGGACCCCGTGCGTGCCGAGCCATTGCCACGCTCGCCCGACGCGGCGGGCCGCACTCCCAGGGTCCGCCGCCTGGGCTCATGTCCGTGTCCGCACAGGCTTGTCGTCCGCCAATCGCCGGCGTGATCGCCACGGAGGATATTGCGGGCGGGCGCGCGGCGGCCGCGTCGGCTACGACCTTGATCGACGGACGGATGACCGGCGCGCCTGCCCCTTCGGCACCACGATCCCTCGGCGCCACGATCCCTCGGCCCCTCGCCCCCGTCAGCGGCCCGACTTGAACGGGTACACCACCCAGGCGTCCGTGGCCACGACATAGTGATCCGGGACCGACGGAACGCGCGAGCGGGTGGGCTTGTAGTGAAGCACCGCCGTGGTCGGCCGACCGCCGGCCAGGCGCACCCGATCAATCACCGCCTGGATCGTCGAGCCCGTGTCCCAGACCTCGTCGACGATCAGCACCCGCCGATCATGCAGCAGGGGATCGGCGGGGAACTGGAGGAACGAGGGCTGGGCCGCCGGCCGTCCCTCGTCGTCGTAGAAGGCCACCGCGGCCACGATGATGTTGCGGATGCCC
>JAJYEB010000203.1 GCA_021790375.1 Chloroflexota bacterium
CGAGGGCCACGTGTATCTCGAGGGGGAGGACGTGCGCCAGCAGAGTGCGGCCGAGCGCCGCGCCAGGGGGCTCGCCTACATCCCCGAGGACCGGCACGCTCGTGGCCTCGTCCTCCCGTTCGACGTCAAGGACAACCTGATCCTCGGTTCCCAGTCGCGGCCGCCCTTCGCGGTGCGCGGACAGCGCAACTCGGCGGCGGTGGAGAAACGTGCGGAGGATCTCATCGCCCAGTTCGACATCCGGCCGCCCAACCCGGACGCGGCCGCATCCTCCCTCTCCGGCGGCAACCAGCAGAAAGTCGTGGTCGCGCGCGAGCTGGCCGAGGAGCCCAAGGTGCTCGTGGCGGCGGAGCCGACGCGCGGTCTCGACGTGGGGGCCACGGAGTTCATCCACCGCGAGCTGATCGAGAAACGCGACGAGGGGCTGGCGATCCTGCTGATCTCCAGCGAGCTCGACGAGATCTTCTCGCTCTCCGACACGATCGCCGTGATCTACCAGGGACGCATCGTGGAGACGCTGCCGAGTGCCACCGCGGACCGGGAGCGCGTGGGGCTGCTGATGGCGGGCGGATCCGCCGAGGAGGCGATCCCCACTGCCGCGCAGATCGCGGAGGCCGCCGCAGCACTGGCGGCCGCGGGACACGCCGCAGGGGGCTCCGCCGGTCCGGGGCAGGCCTCGCCCGGTGGGACACCCGGCACTCCCGAGGAGGGCGGCAGCTGACCCGACGGCTGCCCGCCGTCGGCCCGCACGACGTACCGGGCTGGCGTGTCCTGGCGGCACTGGGGATCGTCTACGTCGTGTGGGGCTCCACCTACCTCGCGATCCGGGTCATGGTGGAGAGCCTCCCGCCGCTCCTCAGTGGCGGCATCCGGTTCGTGGTCGCGGGCACGATTCTGGCTGTGGTGCTGGCCCTTCGGGGCGGCGTACGCCGCTTCGCGCTGCCGCGCCGCGAGCTGCTCGGGGCAGGGGCGGTCGGGATCGCGCTGCTGGCCGCGGGCAACGGCGGAATCAACACCGCGGAGCAGCACGTGCCGTCGTCGCTGGCAGCGCTCGTGGCGGCGTCGATCCCGTTGTGGGTCGTCGTGTTCCGGGCGCTCAGCCGGGAGCGTGTGACGCGCGGAACGCTCGGCGGCGTCGCGCTCGGGTTCGCAGGCGTGGCGGTGCTCACCTGGCAGGGAGAGGCGGGATCGGTGGATGCCGGCTCCGCGATCCTCCTCGTGGTCGCGTGTGCGTGCTGGGCCGCAGGCTCGTTCGCCTCGGGCCGCGTCCCGATGCCCCGGGATCCGCTCGTCTCGACCGCGGTCGAGATGCTGGCCGGCGGGGCCGTGCTGCTGATCGTGGCCGCCATCGTGGAGCCCGGCGGCCTGCCGGCGCACACCGAGGCGCGCTCGTGGCTGGCCCTCGGGTACCTGGTCGTCTTCGGATCGCTGCTGGCGTTCACCGCGTACACGTGGCTGCTGGCGCACGCCCCGGTCTCGCAGGTGGCGACCTACGCGTACGTCAACCCGGTCATCGCCCTCGTGCTCGGCTGGGCGCTCCTGTCCGAGCCGCTGACGCTGTTCCTCCTCGGGGGCGCCGTGCTGGTGCTCGTGGCGGTCGCGCTGGTGATCCGCCACGAGGCGCGGCAGATCCCGGCGTCCCTGGCGGCCGAGGAGGGCGCCTGACCGCGAGCCTGCCTGGAGTTCTCCAGGCGGGCACGCTACAGTCAGGGAGAGCGGGGGACATGCGGTGACGAACTCGGGCGGCGAGCAGGGCACGTTCGACGGGTTCCGCCGGGAGGCGATCGACTTCCTGGCCGACCTGGCGGCGCACAACGACCGGGCGTGGTTCCAGCCCCGAAAGGCCGAGTACGAGCGGCTCGTGAAGCAGCCCCTCGAGGCGCTCTGCGTCGCACTGGCGGAGCGGTTCCGGCGGAGCGGCGTCCCACTGGTGGCCGACCCCGTCCGGTCGCCGTTCCGCATCTACCGGGACGTCAGGTTCTCCAGGGACAAGTCCCCGTACAAGCCGTATGCCAGCGCGAGCTTCCCGTGGGCAGGCGAGGGACCGGACGGCGCGGCGTCGGCGGGCGGACTGTCGCCCGGAGACACGCACCGGGCCCTGGGACGTCACGGTGGCGCCGGCTACTTCCACTTCGGCCCCGGCGACGTCTACGTCGGCGGGGGGATGTGGCACCCCGAGCCCCCGGTGCTGCGCGCGTGGCGACGCCTCGTCGCCGACGATCCGGCGCACGTGCACGAGGCGATCGAGGACCCGGCATTCGTCCGCGAGTTCGGCGGCGTCGACGGGGATCGGTTCGCCCGCGTGCCGGCCGGCTTCCCGCCCGACCATCCCGACGCCGGCCTGCTGCGGCTGAAGGACCTGACGTTCGGACGCCGGCTCGCGGACGCGGATGCGCTGTCGCCGGCGCTTCCGGACCTGCTGGCCGACGCGCTGGCGGCGGCCGTCCCCTTCTTCCGCCTGCTGGCGACCCTGTCGGCCAGCCGGGACTGAGCGCGGGCGCCTTCGCGGCGCCGGGACGAGCCACGCCTGCCCGCGCGTGTCGCGCGAACCCGCAGGCCATGGCGGGCGGCGGCTATCCTTGGGACCATGCCCGGGACCCGCGTGCGCCCCCTCTCATGACCATCGCGCCCAACGACTTCACCCACCTCCACGTCCATACCGAGTTCAGCCTGCTCGACGGGCTCGGGCGCATCGACGACCTCGTCTCGGAGGCGTCGGCGCTCGGGTTCGACTCGCTGGCGATCACCGACCACGGTGCCCTGTATGGCGCCATCGCGTTCTACCAGGCCGCCACGCAGCGCGGGATCAAGCCCATCATCGGGGTCGAGACCTACGTGGCGCGCCGCTCGATGACCGACCGCGAGGGGAAGGCGGACGCCCAGCCCTACCACCTGGTGCTGCTGGCGAAGAACTGGACCGGGTACCAGAACCTGTGCCGCATCGTCACCGACGCGCACCTCGAGGGCTACTACTACAAGCCGCGCATCGACCGCGACTACCTGGCCCGCCACGCCGAGGGCCTGATCGGGATGTCGGCCTGCCTCGGCGGCGAGATACCCAAGGCGCTGGAGGTGGACGACTGGGAGGGCGCCCGCCGCCTGGCCGGCGCGTACGGCGACATCTTCGGCCCGGGCAACTTCTACCTCGAGCTGCAGGACCACGGGATCCCGCTGCAGCGCCGCCTGAACGAACAGCTGCTGCGGCTCGCGCCCGAGATGGGGCTCCCCCTGGTCGCGTCCAACGACCTCCACTACGTCCGGCGGACGCAGGCCGAGGCGCACGACGTGCTCCTCTGCATCGGCACCGCGTCGAACCTCGACACGCCGAACCGGATGCGGTTCGAGAGCGAGGAGTTCTACCTCAAGAGCGCCGCGGAGATGGAGGCCGCGTTCCGCAACGTCCCGGAGGCGCTCGCGAACACGCGTCGGATCGCCGAGATGGTGGACCTCACCCTCGAGTTCGGGCACCTGCGGCTGCCCGACTTCCCGGTCCCCGAGGGGCATACGGTGGAGACCTGGCTGCGCGCCGAGTGCGAGCGCGGCCTCCGCGAGCGGTATCCCGTGATCACGCAGGAGATCCGCGACCGGCTCGACTACGAGCTGGACGTGATCTGCCGCATGGGCTACGCGGCCTACTTCCTGATCGTGGCGGACTTCACGCGCTTCGCCCGGGAGCAGGGGATCGCGACCACCTGCCGGGGGAGCGCGCCCGGCTCGATCGTGACACACACGCTGGGCATCACGCCGGTGGACCCGATCCACTACGAGCTGCCGTTCGAGCGCTTCCTGAACCCCGACCGCGTGACGATGCCCGACATCGACATGGACTTCGAGGATGCCCGGCGCGACGAGGTCATCAACTACGTCACGCACAAGTACGGCTCGGACCGCGTGGCCCAGATCATCACCTTCGGCACCATGCTCGCGCGCGCCGCGCTGCGGGACGTGGGCCGCGTGCTCGGCATGCCCTACGGTGACGTCGACCGGATCGCCAAGGCCGTGCCCAACCAGCTCGGGATCAGGCTCGAGGAGGCCATCGAGCAGGCCCCCGACCTGCGGTCCATGTACGAGGGCGACCCGCAGGTCCACAAGCTGGTCGAGCTCGCGAAGCAGGTCGAGGGGGTGGCCCGCAACGCCTCCACCCACGCGGCCGGCGTGGTGATCAGCCGTGAGCCGCTCACCGAGATCATGCCGCTGCAGAAGGCGACCAACTCCGACGCGCTGATGACGCAGTACGAGATGCACGGCGTGGATGCGCTCGGGCTGCTGAAGTTCGACTTCCTGGGGCTCTCGAACCTCACCATCCTGCGCCACGCGGTCGACATGATCCGGCGCCACCGCGGCGTCCAGATCGACCTGGACCACATCCCCCTCGACGACGCGAAGACGTTCGACCTGCTCGCGTCCGGCGAGACCACCGGCGTGTTCCAGCTCGAGTCGGCGGGCATGCGCCGCTACATCCGCGAGCTGCGCCCGACCTCCGTGTACGACCTGGCGGCGATGGTCGCGCTCTACCGCCCCGGCCC
>JAJYEB010000204.1 GCA_021790375.1 Chloroflexota bacterium
GCCCTGCGGCGGGTCAACCCGAGCCCGTACCTGTTCTTCGTGCGGACCGCGTCGTTCGAGGTCGTCGGCGCGAGCCCCGAGCTGCTGCTCCGCGTGGAGGGCGACCGGCTCACCACGCACCCTATCGCCGGTACCCGCCCGCGCGGCGCCGACGACGACGAGGACGAGCTGATCTCGGAGGAGTTGCAGCGCGACCCGAAGGAGCGTGCCGAGCACGTGATGCTGGTCGACCTTGGCCGCAACGACCTGGGGCGCGTGGCGCGTCCCGGCAGCGTGGCGGTGACCCGCTACATGGAGGTCGAGCGCTACAGCCACGTGCTGCACCTGGTCAGCCACGTCGAGGCGCGGCTCCGCCCTGGTCTCGACGCGCTCGATGCGCTGCGCAGCGTCTTCCCCGCCGGTACCCTCTCCGGCGCCCCCAAGGTGCGTGCCATGCAGCTGATCGCCAGCCTGGAGCGGGAGCGGCGGGGACTCTACGGTGGGGCCGTGGGGTACGTCGGGTACGACGGGGGGCTGGACACCGCCATCACCATCCGCAGCGCGGTGCTGAGCGCCGGCGTGGTCCACATCCACAGCGGCGCCGGGATCGTGGCCGGCAGCCAGCCCGCCCGGGAGTTCGAGGAGACCGAGCACAAGGCCGCGGCGCTGCGGCGGGCATTCGAGCTGGCGGCGACGCCGGCGGGCAATCCCGCGCCGGGGGGCAATCCCATGCCGGCGGGCAATCCCATGCCGGCGGGCAATCCTGCGCCGGGGGGCCCCACGGCGGCCGCGAGTGTCGCCGCGCCCGCACCGGGCCCTGCGGGAGCCGGCAGAGCGGCGGCCGGAGCCGGCTCGCCGCCCGCCACCCCGGCGGCCGCCGCGTCGGGCGGCGCCGCGACCGGGAGCGTCCGCCGATGATCCTCGTGATCGACAACTACGACAGCTTCACGTTCAACCTCGTCCAGGCGCTGGAGACGGCCGGCGCCGACCTGCTCGTGGTGCGCAACGACCGGATCGACCGGCAGGCCATCGAGCGCATGGTCGACGCGCCGGCGCCCGGGCGTCCGCTCCGGGCGATCCTCGTGTCGCCCGGCCCCGGCAACCCCGACACGGCAGGCGTGTCGGTCGAGGCGATCCGCGTGGCCGCCGAGCGCGAGATCCCCATGCTGGGCGTGTGCCTGGGGCTGCAGTGCCTGGGAGCGGCGTTCGGGGCCCGGGTCGTGCGGGCGCCGAGCCTGGTGCACGGCGAGGCGAGCGAGGTCGAGCATGACGGCGCCGGGCTGCTGGCCGGCATCCCGTCGCCGTTCGTGGCCGGGCGGTACCACTCGCTGTGCCTGGACGCCGCGACGCTGCCGGCCGAGATGGAGGTCACGGCGCGCACGGACGACGGCGTGGTGATGGCCGTGCGGCACCGGTCGCTGCCCCTCGAGGGGGTGCAGTTTCACCCGGAGTCCGTCCTGACTCCCGAGGGGCCGCGCCTGCTGGCGAACTTCCTCCGGATGGCCGGCGAGGGCGACCCGGCCATTCTCGACGAGGCCGCCACGACCTCGTTTGCGACCCGGGGCTTCGCGCGGCGGGCAGGACCGAGGTCCGCCGGAGCGGATGGTGCCGGTGCGGCGGTCACGCCCGCACCACGCCACCGCGACCGTACTGAGGTGACGGCACGATGAGCGAACAGGTTCGGGCCGCCCTGGCGGCCGTGGTGGACGGTCGCAGCCTTTCGCGCGAAGAGGCGCGCCTGGCGATGGGCGCGGTGATGGACGGTGAGGCGACGCCGGCCCAGCTCGGGGCGTTCCTGGTCGCGCTGCGGATGCGGGGTGAGACCGTGGAGGAGCTCGCCGGGTTCGCCACCGCGATGCGCGAGCGGGTGCTCCGGGTGGACGCGCCGGACGGAACCATCGACACGTGCGGGACCGGCGGCGACGGCCGGGGCACGTTCAACATCTCGACCGCGGCGGCGCTCGTGGCCGCGGCGGCCGGCGTGCCCGTTGCCAAGCACGGCAACCGCGCGATCACGTCGGCGTCGGGCAGCTCCGACGTGCTCGATGCGCTCGGGGTGCCGACCGACCTCGGCCCGGTCGAGGCGGCCGCGGCGCTCCGCGAGGTCGGCTTCGCCTTCCTCTTCGCGCCCGGCTACAGCCCGGCGATGCGGCACGCGGGGCCCACCCGGCGCGAGATCGGGATCCGCACGGCGTTCAACCTGCTCGGGCCGATCACGAACCCGGCGGGCGCGCGGCGGCAGCTCCTGGGCGTCGCCGATCCAACCGCCGCGCAGCGCCTCGCCCAGGTGCTGCACGCGCTGGGCACCGAGCGGGCGCTGGTGGTGCACGGCGATCGGCTGGACGAGCTCCCCCTCGACGGCACCGGGGTGGCGTACGACGTGACGGCCGCCGGGGTGACCCGGCGCGAGGTGCGGCCCGAGGACGTGGGCCTCCCCAGGGCTGCGACCGAGACGCTGGCCGGCGGCACACCCGCGGAGAACGCGGCCCGGATGGAGGCGCTGTTCGCGGGGGAGCGGGGGCCGGTGCGCGACGCGGTCCTGCTGAACACCGCGGCCGCGCTGCTGGTCGCGGGACGCGTGGACGAACTGGATGCCGGCGTCGCGCTGGCGGGAGCCACCATCGACGGCGGGATGGCTCGCGAGCTGCTCAGACGGCTGCGTGCCGGGAGGCACGAGGCTGTGCCGGTGGTGGAGGGCGCGAGATGAGCGCGATCGCCGCACCCCGCCCCTTGCGCACGCCGGCGGCAAACCGATCGGCGAGCTCCGGCGTCCTCGGCGAGATTGCCGATCGACGCCGCGCGGACATCGCCGCCGAGCTGGCCGGGCGGTCGCTCCGCGAGATCGAGCGTGCAGCGCGCGCGGCGCCGCCTCCCCGTGACGGGACGGCCCCGCTGCTCCGCCCGGGGCTGCACGTGATCGCCGAGGTCAAGCGGCGCTCGCCGTCCGCCGGCGTGATCGCAGGGCCCGGCGAGGACCTCGTCGCGCGCGCACGCGCGTACGCCGCGGGCGGCGCGGCGGCCGTGTCGGTGCTCGTGGAGTCGCACTGGTTCTCGGGCTCGCTGCGGGACCTCGCCGCGGTGCGCGCCGCGCTCGCCGTGCCCGTGCTGGCCAAGGAGTTCGTCGTTGACGAGCGGCAGCTCCCGCTGCTGCGGGCCGCGGGCGCCGACCTCGTGCTGCTGATCGCCGCGCTGCACCCCTCGCGCACGCTGCGGCGCCTGGTCCGGCAGGCGCGCGATCTCGGGATGGAGCCACTCGTCGAGATCCACGAGGAGCGCGAGCTCGAGCGCGCGCTGGCGAGCGGGGCGCGGCTGATCGGCATCAACAACCGTGACCTGCGGTCGCTCGACGTGCACCAGGAGCGGGCCGCCGCGCTGCGCGCGCAGGTCCCCGAGGACCGCCTGGTCGTGGCCGAGTCGGGCGCCCGCGAGCCGTCCGTCCTGCGAGCCTGGCGCGCGCTCGGATTCGACGCCGCGCTGATAGGCGAGGCGCTGATGCGCGCCGGCGGCGACGGGGCCTCGGTGCGTGCCAGCACGGCCGCGTTCGTGGCGGCCGGTGCCCCGCCGCCGGCAGCGGAGGACCTCGCCGCCGCCGATCGCGCCCCGTGGGTGAAGATCTGCGGCATCACCGACGCGCGCGGCATGAAGGCGGCAGTGGCGGCGGGCGCCGATGCCGTGGGACTGAACCTGGTGGCGGGCATGCAGCGCGGACTCGGCGAGGACCAGGCCCGCGCGCTGGCAGAACTCGCGCGGGCGCTGCGCGGAACGGACGGGCGTCCCGAGATCGTGGGCGTCGTGGGTGACGTGCCGGCGGCGGACGTCGCGGCCATGGCAACGCGCATCGGCCTCGACGCCATCCAGTGGTCGGGACGCGGGTCGCTCCCTGCCGGGGAGCCGGGCCTGCCGGCGATCGCGGTGATCCGCGGGCCCCAAGACGCCGCCGGACCTGACGCCGTCTCCGGGCTCGTGTCGGCCGGCCGCACGCTGCTCGCCCGCCCGGGCGTGGAACGCCTCCTCCTCGACGCGGCGGACCCTGCGGCACTGGGCGGCACCGGTCGTCGCGCGGACCGCTCGCTGGCCGCCGCCGTGGCCCGCGAGATCCCGGTGGTCCTCGCTGGCGGCCTCACGCCCGGGAACGTCGCCGGGGCGCTCCGGGCCACCCCGGCGGTCGGCGTGGACGTCGCATCCGGGGTGGAGGAGGGCGGGCCGGATCGGCCGGGCTCGTCGAATGGGTCGAGCGCGCCAGGACTGCCCACCGCCTCGACCCCGCCGCGCAAGGATCCCTTCCGGGTGAAGCTCTTCGTGAAGCGCGCCAGGGCCGCCCGCCTCGACCTCCCGCTGGCCCCGGCGCGCCCGACACCGGTCGACCCCGCGCTCCTCGAGGCGGACGAGCGGGGCCGCTGGGGGATCGGACGGCAGTTCGGTGGCCGGTACGTGCCGGAGACGCTCGTGGCCGCCCTTCGGGAGCTCGAGACGGCCTGGTTCGAGTTGCGAGCCGACCCGCGCTACTGGGCCGACCTTCGCCTCCTCCGCCGGGACTACATCGGGCG
>JAJYEB010000205.1 GCA_021790375.1 Chloroflexota bacterium
ACCTGCCCGGTCGGTTCCGGCGGGACGCGCCGCGCTCAAGACTCCTCGCGGACGTATGGGACCCCGAGGGCGGCGGGCGTACCGATACGGCGTCTCGCCAGGGTCGTGGATGCCGCGGCGAGCACCACCACGGTCATGATGTACGGAAGCGACGAGAAGAACTCCGACGGGAGCTGCACGCCGTTCGCCTGCAGGGTGAACCCGAGGCTGGACAGCGCACCGAACAGGTAGGCGCCCACCACGAGCAGGTCGGGCCGCCAGAACGCGAAGATCACCAGCGCGATGGCGATCCATCCCGCTCCGGCCGTGAGGCCGTCCGTCCAGATGGGGGCGATCGCGAGCGTGAAGTAGGCCCCACCGAGGCCGGCCAGGGCTCCACCGACGACGGTGTGCACGTACCGGTAGGCGGTCACGTTGATCCCCATCGCGTCCGCGGAACGGGGCGACTCGCCGACCGCGCGCAGGTACAGGCCGACCCGCGTCCGGTACAGGTAGTACGCGACCAGCACGGCCAGCCCCCAGGAGAGGTAGACGAACGCGTCCTGGTCGAACAGGATCGGACCCACCACCGGCAATCCGGAGAGCCCCAGGAGATCCATCCTGTTCAGCTGGTGGATGCCGTGCTGTCCGCCGATGTTCCAGACCTGCCCGGCGTACGAGGAGAGCCCGGCTGCGCCGGCGAAGATGGTCAGGGCCAGCCCCGACACGATCTGGTTCACCCGGACGGTGATCGACAGGAACGCGTGGATCAGTGCCATGGCCGCGCCGGCCCCGCCGGCGGCGATGACCGCGACGACCAGGACCGCCCAGCCGGGTCCGTGCAGCACCTGCGACGTGTAGAAGGCCGTGACGGCGCCCATCAACATCATGCCCTCGACCCCGAGGTTCAGAACGCCCGAGCGTTCCGTCAGCAGCTCGCCCAGCCCTGCGAACACGAGCGGCGTGCCATAGGCGATCGCCGAGACCGCGATCGCCACCGCGACATTCGAGTCCATCGAGCTACCTCTCGACCGAAAGCGAACCGGGCTCGTCGTCCACGGCGGGCGCTCGCTGGAGCGTCCGGCCGATCCGGATCCGGTAGCGTCCCAGGAACTCGCCGCCTAGCACGCTGAACAGGATGATGCCCTCCATGGTCCCGACCAGGCCGGACGGGAACGAGGGACCCTGCAGGGCGAACCCGGCATTGGCCAGCGCGCCGATCAGGATCGACACGATCACCACGGCCAGCGGGTTGTACAGCGCCAGCGCCGCGACCACGATCCCGGTGTATCCGTACTGGGCCTGCTGCAGCCCGCGCGGGTCGAGGACGTGGCCGAAATCGCCGATCTGGCTTGCGCCGCCGAGCCCGGCGAAGGCGCCGGACAGCGCCATCACCGAGACGATCGCGCGCCGGGTCCGCATCCCGGCATAGCTGGCGGCCGACGGCGAGTCTCCCATCACGCGCATCTCGAATCCGAAGCGGGTGAAGCGGATCAGGGCAAGCAGCAGCACCGCGAGCACGACGCCGGCCACGAACCCGAACGGCAGCGAGAACGAGCCGATGGCGATGCCTGGCCAGCTGGCGTTCGGCAGGAGGTTCTTGCCCTGCGGGAACACGAGCGCGGTGGGCGAGGTCAGGTCGCGCCAGAAGGAATCGCTGTCGTAGATCAGGAAATACATGAACAGGCCGGCGACGTAGTTGAGCATCAGCGAGGTCAGGATCTCGTTGGTGCGCAGGAAGGCCCGCAGCAGGCCCGGGATCAGCGCCCAGAGGGCGCCCGCCACGACGCCGCCGAGCATCATCATCACGATGAGCAACGGCCGTGGCCATGTGCCGAGCGCCAGGCCCACGCCGGAGGCCCCGATGGCGCCCATGTAGAGCTGCCCCTCGCCGCCGATGTTCCACACCTGCATGCGAAAGGCGATCGCCACGGCGAGCCCGGTGAACAGCAGGGGGGTCGCGTAGACGAACGTGGCGGTCAGGGCGCCGGTCGAGGTGAACGATGCGGCGTAGATCTGCCGGTACGTCGCGACAGGGTCGTGCCCCGAGGCCACCAGCACGATGCCGGCGATGATGGCGGCGATGACGAGCGAGATGGCCGGCAGCGCGATCCGCTGCCAGCGCGGCGTGTCCAGGCTTCGTTCGATCGCGATCATGACGCCGCCCCCGCCATCATCAGGCCGAGCTGCTCGTAGTTGGCCTGGGACGCAGGCATCACCCCCACGACCCTGCCCTCGTACAGGACGGCGATCCGGTCGGACAGCTCCACGATCTCGTCGAGGTCCTCGCTGATCAGCAGGATGCCGACGCCCTGCCCGGCGGCCTCCACCAGCACGCGCCGGACGTACTCCGTGGCGCCGACATCGAGTCCGCGGGTCGGCGAAGCCGCGACGACCGCGCGCGGCCGGGACGACAGCTCGCGGGCGAGCACGACTTTCTGCACGTTGCCGCCGGACAGCTGGCGAACGAGCGTCCGGGGCCCGGGGGCGCGGATGTCGAAGCGTTCCATGAGTTGTGTCGCCTGCGCCTCGGCCTCCCTGGTCAGGAGCACCGGCCCGGCATGCGGGCTGCCGCGTCGGTAGGACTTCAGGATCAGGTTCTCGGTCACCGAGAGCTTCGGCGACACGCCGGTCCCCATCCGATCCTCGGGAATGTAGGCCACGCCCCGGTCGATGACCTCCCGCGCATCGCCTGTGGCGGCACGCTTCCCGGCGTAGCGGATCGTCCCGCGGGTGGACGGCCGAAGCCCGGCCACCACCTCGGCCAGCTCTCGCTGGCCGTTGCCGGCCACTCCGGCGATCCCCAGGATCTCGCCGGCATGCACGGTCAGCGAGACCTCCTTCAGCGCCTCGGTGCCGAAGTCGCCCTGCGCGCAGACGTGATCCAGCTCCACGACCGCCGCCGGTGCCGCCGCCAGCGAGGCGGCGGCGCGAGGCACCACGTCGAACGACATCTCGTGCCCGACCATCAGCCGAGCCAGTCGCCGGGCGTCGGTCTCGGCCACGTCGACGGTGGTGATCGAGCGCCCCTTTCGCAGGATCGTCACGCGGTCGGCGATCGCGAGGACCTCCGGCAGCTTGTGGGAGATGAAGATGACCGTCCCACCGCCCGCGACCAGCTCCCGGACACTGGAGAACAGCTGGTCGGTTTCCGAAGGAGCGAGGACGGTGGTGGGCTCGTCGAGAATCAGGATGCTGGCGCCGCGATAGAGCGCCTTCAGGATGTCGACGCGCTGGCGCTCGCCGAGCGACAGCTGCCAGACCCTGGCTCTCGGGTCCACGTGCATCTGGTACCGCGACGCGATCTCGGCGATCTCAGCCTCGACCTGGCGGGTCGAGAAGCCGAGGCCTCCATGCCGCGACCAGCCCAGCACGACGTTCTCCGCGACCGTGAGGCTGTCGACCAGGCTCAGGTGCTGATGAACCATGAAGATGCCGGCCACCTGCGCTTCACGCGGAGAGTGCAGCCGGACCGGCCGGCCGTCGACGAGGACCTCACCCTCGTCCGGCCTGTACAGCCCCGTCAGGATGTTGCAGAGCGTGGTCTTGCCAGCGCCGTTCTCGCCCAGGAGCGCGTGCACCTCGCCGCGCCTTGCCTCGAACGAGATCCGATCGTTGGCGACCACGCCGCCGGTGAAGCGCTTGGTCACGCCGATCGCCGCTACCGCCGGGGGAGCCCCGGCGGTAGCGGCACGTGCGGACGCGGCGCCCAGCTCGACGTCGCGGCTATCCAACGCCACTCCTTCGCGCAGTGCCCCGGGGTCCCGGATGCCGGGTCAGCCCTTCGGGCTGCCGATGACGCCCTGCACGAACCAATCGATCGAGTACTTGCTGAGCCCGGTTGCCGTGTAGACCGGAAGCGTCGTCCCGGCCGGTATGCCGACCGTCCCGTCCTGCTTGGTGATCGGGCCGGTGAAGGGATCGAAGGTGCCGGCCTTGATCGCGTCCTCCTTGGCGGTGATGGCGGCCTGCGTCGCGGCGCTCACGGACTTGCCGAACGGCGCCATGACGACGAAGCCGTCGGCGAGCCCGCCGTAGTAGAAGTGACTCTTCCAGGTGCCGTTCATGGCGTCGGTCACTTCCTTGGTGTAGTAGGGGCCCCAGTTGTACGTCGTCGCCGTCAGCCAGGCGTTCGGCGCGAACGATTCCTGGTTCGAGTCGTAGCCGGTCCACTTCAGGCCGCTCGCCTCGGCCACCTGACCCGTCGTCGGGCTATCCTGGCCGTCGCCCAGCACGTCGACCCCCGCCGCGACCAGGCTCTCGGCGGCCTGCCGTTCCTTGGCCGGGTCGAACCACGTGTTGGTCCACACCACCCGGACCGTGGCCTTCGGGTTCATCGAGCGCGCGCCCATGGTGAACGCGTCGATCTCGCGGATGACCTCGGGGATCGGATAGGGGGCAACGAAGCCGATCTTGCCGGTGGCCGACGCGGCCCCGGCCGCCATCCCGGAGAGGTAGTCACCGTTCTCGCCGGCACCGAAGTACTCGGCGAGATTCGGGGCCAGCTCCGTGCCCGTGGCCTGCTCGAACAGTACCCCTGCG
>JAJYEB010000206.1 GCA_021790375.1 Chloroflexota bacterium
TCCGATCTGCGGTCCCGCGCGCGGTCCGTCGCCGCCTGGACCGGGGGCGTTGCGATCAGCGGGACCGGGTGTGCTGCCGTCCCGCTCGGCGGCGGGCCGGTATCGGAACGCGTTCAGGGCCGCCGGCACCAGGAGGAGCGCGACCAGGCCCGCCTTCACTACCAGCGCGCGCCCGTACCCCGTCGACACGAGCGCGCCCGGGTCCGGGAGCTGCACCAGCGCCGCGAGCAGGCCACTCCCCAGGACCAGCGCAACTGACGGCGCGGCGAGGCACGAGAACCGCGACAGGAGGGTTCCGAGAGGCAGGTCCCCTGCGCGCCGGTCCAGCCACGTTCGGGCGAGGTGGAACAGCGTGCCGGGCCACAGCAGCGCCGCACCGAGGTGGATCGTCAGCAGCATGGTCCCCCACGCGGCGCCCGGTCCGGAGGCGAGATGGCTCGTGCCGGCGAGCGCGACCACCGCGACCGCCCAGGCCACCCAGCCCGCGATGGCGCGCAGCCCGGCGGGCTGCCGCACCGCCGCGGTGAGGAGCAGGACCGCAGCGGCCGAGACGAGGGCGGCCTGGCCGGCGAGGGTTCCGGTGGCGACCGACGGCACCGCCCTGAGGCCGCTGGATCCGGCTGCTTCCGACACGATGCCCTCGGCGAGCGCCAGCAGGGCGGTCACCGCCGCGGCCAGGGTTCCGGCCCGGCCGGGCACGGCGCGCTCCCGGGGTGTCAGCCCACGCGCAAGGCCCGCGAATGCGAGCGCGCCGACGAGGTAGGCAAGTGCCAGGAGCAGCGCCCAGCGTGCTGCGGCATCGAGCCAGCCGGGGAGCGGCGTGGCCGCCGATCGCACCTGGACCGGCGGCGCGGGCGGCAGCCGGCCTGCCGAGTCGAGCACCCCGAACGAGAACGCGCCGGATCGGGTGTGCCCGTCGATCAGCGAGAGGGTGTGCCACTCCACGGTGTAGCGCCCCGGCGGCAGGACGGGGAGCGTGGCCGCCATGCCTCGCGGGTCGCCCTGCGGAAACGAGACCATGACCGTCACGGCGCCATCCGGGCCGGCGACCGTGAGCCCGCTGAACGGCGGGTTGAGCGGCTCGGTGAACTCCAGCCGCACGATGCGCGGGGGCACGGACAGGCTGGCTCCCGGCTCGGGAACCGACGACGCCAGCAGCGCATGGCCGAGAACGGGGGATGGGACCAGCAGTCCCACGGCGAGCAGCCCGGCGGCCAGGAGCCACGCCGGCAGCCGCCGCACCGGTGATCCGGGGCCCCGGTCGTGCGCGCGGCCCGGGAGCGGCACCCGCACCAGCCTCAGGAGCTCGGCACCGGGATTCGCTGGCCCAGCAGGTGCCCCAGGTCGTCGAGCGCCTGCGGCACCGTCCACGCGGCCTGCGGGTCGTGCAGGTTCTGGAGACCCTGCTGGTCGAGCAGGGACGTCAGGGTCGAGTTCAGCCTGCCGCCCACATCGGGCGTGCCCACCACGGCGATCCGCTCGTGCCCGGACGGGTCGAGGAAGAAGAGGCCGTCGCTGTGCGCCACGTCGTACGTTTCGGGCTGGTGGGTCCACCAGTCGATGGGCGCCGGCGACCCGATCGGCTGCACCTCGTAACCCACCCCGAACGACTTCCAGAAGCTGGCGATCTGATCGGCCGAGCCCGTCAGCAGCGACCAGTTGGACCCCGTCAGCTGCGCGTAGGCGCGCAGCCGGGCCGGCACGTCGCGCCCCGGATCGACCGTGACCTCGACGAACGCGACGCGGTCAGCGAGACCGGCCTTCGCCACCGCCTGCTGCATCTCCAGGAACGCGCCCGTGGTGATGGGGCACACCTCGTGGCACAGCGTGAGGAACGGCGCCAGCACCACGTACCGGCCGTGGAACGACGCAAGCGACGTGGGCCGGCCGGCCGCGTCCACCAGCTGCACGTCCGGAGCCGGCTGATCCAGCTGGACGCCGGTCACGGGCGGCAGCGAGCGGCCGATGCCGAGGACGGCCGCGCCACCGACGGCCACTGCCATCACGAGCACGACGAGGACGGCAGCCAGGAGCCACGGACGGGTGAACCGGGAACGCATGACCTGCCCATCGTAGTGCGGGAGACGGGGGAGGGTGGCGCAGATGGCTGAGTACCCTGGGGCGGTCGCGTACCCCGGGTCCGTTGCGGATCCTCGGGGGCTGTTGCGGACCCGGGCCCCGGGACCGTCGCGGATCCCCCGGGGGCTGTGGCAATCCCCAGCGGCCGGCCCCGGGCCCGTCGCGGACCCGGGGGAGGGTCGCGGACCCGGGGATGGTCGCGGACTCCGGGGCCGTCGCGGACCCGGCGGCCCTGGCAATCCCCAGCGGCCGGCCCCGGGACCGTCGCGGACCCGGGGATGGTCGCGGAACCGGCGGCCCTGGCAACCCCAGTGGCCGGCCCCGGGATCCTGGCCGTGTGCGGCCGGATCCTGCAGGAGTTGCACCCAGGGAACGCTATGTGCCCTCCGGGGACGGTTGCGCCGAGGCTCGGCGCCGGACGAACCGGAGATGCCTCCCCGGTCGTGCGTGGGATCTGCCTCGAGTCGGCTCCCAACCCAGATGCGGGTCCACCGGCGGACCCGGCAACCGCGTTAACGTTCTGCCTGTGCAAGTTCCGCATGATCCCCGAAGGGGGATCTCTCCGAAGGGGCCGCGCGGTTTCCCCGAAGGAACTCTGCCCGCACGGATCCGCGACACTCCCCGCAGTGCACCCGCCCCGCCGGCGGCCGCGCAGCCTCCCCGACGCGACCCGCGACCCTCCACGCAGGAACCCGCGTCCACGTGAGCGATCGTCGCGTCGGCGCCGTCAGCGGCCGAACACCTCCGCCAGCTCGAACGGCGGCGTGACGTCCAGCTGGTCGTACCGGCAGTCCGCCGGCGAGCGGTCCGGCCGCCAGCGCAGGAACGTCGTCGCGTGGCGGAACCGGTCGCCCTGCAGGTGGTCGTAGGCAACTTCGCACGCCCGCTCCACGCGGAGCGGCTCCCAGCTCAGGTCCCGCCCGCGGTTCCATCGGCTCGTGGCGCCCGGCATCCGCTGCCCCCGCGCGGCCGCCTCGGCTTCCCAGGCCTTCCACTGCCCCCACGGATGCCCGTCGAGTGCCCCGTCGCGGAGTGGCAGGAGCTCGTCGACCAGCGCCCGGCGCTCGTCGCGGCTGAAGCTCGAGGTGACGCCCACGTGGTGGAGCGTCCCGGCACCGTCGTAGAGCCCGAGCAGCAGCGATCCCACCAGCTCGCCCGGGGCATCGCGGTACCAGCGGAAGCCCGCCACCGCACAGTCGGCGGTGCGCTGGTGCTTGATCTTCACCATCGCACGCCTGCCCGGCTGGTAGCGCCCGTCGAGCCGCTTGGCCACCACCCCGTCCAGCCCCGCGCCCTCGAACCGATCGAACCAGTCGGCGGCAACGGCACGGTCGCCGGTAGCCGGCGTGAGGAGCACATGGCTGCGGCCGTGCCCGGTCCCCCGCACGCGCAGGGCAGCGGCCAGGCGGGAACGCCGCTCGTCGAACGGAACGTCGCGCAGATCCTCGTCGCCGAGCGCGAGCAGGTCCCACGTCACGAAGGATGCCGGCGTCTCGGCGGCCAGCATCGCCACGCGGGACTCGGCCGGGTGGATGCGCAGCAGCAGCGCCTCGAAGTCCAGGCCGTGGTCACCGGCGATCACGATCTCGCCGTCCACCACGCACCGCGCCGGCAGCGCCTCGAGCAGCGGGCCGCGCAGCTCGGGAAAGTAGCGGTCGAGCGGTTTGAGGTCCCGGCTCTGGACCAGCAGCTCGTCGCCGTCCCGGAACACGATTGCCCGAAAGCCGTCCCACTTGGGTTCGTAGAGCCACCCGTCGCCATCGGGAATGGAGTCGGCGGGCTTCGCGAGCATGGGCTCGACGGGCGGACTCACCGGCAGATGCACGGACGGCCTCCTCTGGCGGCGATAGCGACGCGCGGGGCCAAGGCGATGGCGACGGCAGACGCGACGGCGGCGACGTGCGGGAGGGCGGCGATGGCGGTGACGACAGGCGGAACGGCGACGGACGGGCCCAGGTCGAACCGGACGACGTTGGCGGCAACGGGGCCGGCGCCAATGGGTTCCGATACCCCGCGGCCCACAACCGAGCCCGCGGCAACCAAGCGCCGCGCCACGGCCGACCCGTCAGCCGGTCCGGGCGTTCGCTACTCCGTCTCCTTCGCCTCGCCGGCCTCTCCGGCAGGCTCCTCCGCTCCCGCGGCGGTCGCGGAGACCGCCTCGCGCTCGACCTCGGCACGCGAGGCCTGCACGTGGGCGACCGACTCGTCCGGGTCGGTCAGGAGCGTCACCTTCGGCGGCAGCGGCAGATCCCGGACGTGGATCGCAGCGTCGAACGACTCGAGCACGCTGATGTCGAACTCGATCGTCTGAGGCATGTCGCCGGGCAGCGCCCGGATCCGGACGTGGTCGAGCGTCTGGAGCAGCGTGCCGCCGTGCTTCTCGACGGCGACGGAGGTGCCCACCGCTTCCAGCAGCACGTCCATCGTCAT
>JAJYEB010000207.1 GCA_021790375.1 Chloroflexota bacterium
CGTCCGGCCGGCACGGCCGGACCCCGAGCCTGCTATAGTCCCGCCCGATGCGCCGGATCACCCCCATTCTCATCGTCGTTGTCGGCCTGCTCGCGCTCGCGATCGACTTCTCGTTCGCCATCCCGGGCGGGCTCCTGGACAACAACCCCATCACGGGCAACAAGATCGAGACCCGCCTGGGCCTGGACCTCCAGGGCGGCGTCGAGGTCGACTACCAGGTCATGCCCGCCAACGGGAAGACCCCCACCGGGTCGGACCTCAACACGATCGTCGGGATCATCGACCGGCGCGTCAACGCGACCGGCACCACGGAGCCCGTGATCGAGACGAAGGGCAGCAACCAGGTCTCGGTCCAGCTGCCCGGCGTGAGCGACATGCAGCAGGTGGTCAACCTCGTGGGCTCCACCGGCCAGCTGACGTTCGTGCCGCTGCCCCCGGCCACGTACGGCACGTCCTCGGCCGCCGGCACCAAGGCGGTCCCGGCCGACGGCGACCCGATCGATCCTACCCTCAAGCCGCTCTTCGGCGGCGACCAGGTGGCCTCGGCCAACGCCACGTTCGACCAGACGACCAACCAGCGGGCGGTTGCCTTCACGCTGAAGGACCCCGCCAAGACGATCTTCGCGCAGTGGTCGTCCAGCCACATCGGCGACTTCTTCGCGATCGTGCTCGACGGCACGGTGGTCTCGGCGCCCTACATCAAGAGCGCGATCACCGACGGCAGCGGCCAGATCAGCGGCAGCTTCACGGCGGCCCAGATGAACGACCTGGTGACGGTGCTGCAGTACGGCGCGCTGCCGTTCCCGCTGCAGGAGATCAGCAGCCAGAACGTGCCCGCCACCCTCGGCGCCGACTTCCTGCACCGCACGCTGCTTGCCGGCCTGCTCGGCATCGCGCTGGTGTTCATCTTCATGCTGGTCTACTACCGGCTCCCCGGCGCGGTGGCGGTGCTGGCGCTGCTGTACTACACGGTGGTGGTGCTGGCGATCTTCCGGCTCATCCCGGTGACGCTCACGCTGGCCGGAATCGCGGGCTTCGTGCTCTCGGTGGGCATGGCGGTCGACGCCAACATCCTGATCTTCGAGCGGACACGGGAGGAGCTGCGGGCCGGCAAGACGCTGGGCCCCGCCATCGAGGCCGGGTTCAACCGCGCCTGGAACTCGATCTTCGACTCGAACGTGTCGAGCCTCATCACCGCGTTCATCCTCTTCTGGTTCGGGTCCTCGGTCATCCGCGGGTTCGCCCTGGTCCTGATGATCGGCGTACTGACGTCGATGTTCACGGCGATCACCCTGAGCCGCACGGTCCTGCGCACCGTCGTCCGGTGGCAGTGGACGCGCAAGGCCAGCCTGTTCGGAGTGAACGAGGAGGAGTTCGTCACGGCCGTGCCACGGGGCGCAAGGCGGAGCGAGATCCGGACCCGTGCCTGACAACCCGATCTACCGTCGCCCGCTTCCCGCGCTGGCGGCCCACCACCTGAGCAGCGGCGTGACCAATGTTTGACCTCATCGGCAAGCGGAACTGGTTCTTCCTCCTGAGCGCCCTGATCGTCGTCCCGGGCCTCTTCTTCATCCTGCTGACGCCCCTGACGAACGGGGCGGCGGGGCTGAAGTTCTCGATCGACTACACGGGCGGCACGGAGTGGCAGATCCGGTTCGCGGGCCCGCAGCCCTCGGTGTCGGCCATCCAGTCGGTGCTGGTCGCGCAGGGGCTCCCGGGGTCCCAGGTCGAGGATGCCAGTGACGGTTTCGTCACCATCCGGACCAAGCCGATCGATCTCCAGGCGCCGGCCCCGATCGCCACCCCGGTGCCCGTGGCGTCCCTCGGCTCGTCGGCGGCGCCGTCGGCCTCCGCGTCGGTCGCGCCCTCCGCGTCCGCCCGGCCGTCCTCGTCGGCTTCGACCTCCCCGACCACCGCCCCGTCGGCCGCACCGGCGTCCGCCACGCCCGCGTCTTCCGCCGCCGCCTCGGCGTCCGCCTCGCCCTCCGCATCCGCGTCGCCGGCGCCCTCAGGCGCGGCCGCAGCCGCCACGAGCCCCTCGCCGAGCGCCAGCGCCGCGCCGATCCCCATCCCCACCGAGGGCAAGCTCGGTGCGCTCGCGACGGCCCTGCAGGCGAAGTTCGGCAAGATCGCGGAGGTCCGTGAGCAGACCACGGTCGGGCCGATCGTCAGCTCCGAGCTGATCCAGCAGGCGATCCTGCTCGTGATCCTGGGCTCGATCGGCATCCTGCTCTGGGTTTCCACCCGGTTCGCCGACGTGAAGTTCGGCGTGTCGGCGATCATCGCGCTGCTGCACGACGTGATCGTCGTGGTCGGCACGTTCGCGATCCTGGGCACGCTGTTCGGGGTGCAGGTCGACTCGCTGTTCGTCACCGCCATGCTGACCGTCATCGGCTTCAGCGTCCACGACACGATCGTCGTGTTCGACCGCATCCGCGAGAACCGCGCACGGCACGCCGGCGAGCCGTTCGACGCGATCGTGAACCACAGCATCCTGCAGACCCTGGGGCGGTCCATCAACACGTCGATGACGGTGGTGATCACCCTGACGGCACTGCTGCTGATCGGCGCCTCGAGCATCCGGGAGTTCGTCCTCGCGCTGCTGATCGGCATCGTCTCCGGGACGTACTCGTCGATCTTCAACGCGAGCATGATCCTGGTGGTCTGGCACCTGTGGGAGGATCGGCGCCGCCAGCAGGCCCTGGCGCAGGCACGCGGCCCGCGCTAAGCGCTGGTGAACCCGGCCGTGGCAGACTCGGGGGCGATGCTTCGACCCACCCGCCCCTGGGTGCTTGCCGCTCCCAGGGCGATTCCGCCCGATCTCGTCCCGGTGGCCGACCGGCTCGGCCTGTCGCAACGCCTGCTCGGCCTGCTGGTCGCACGCGGGTGCACGCGCCCGCAGGACCTCGAGTCCTTCCTGGGCGATCCGCTGGCCGCGCTGCATGACCCCGCTCTGCTGCCCGACGCCGCACCGTTCGCGGCCAGGATCGCGAGCGCGCGAGAGCACCGTGAGCGGGTGATGGTGTACGGCGACTTCGACGCGGACGGGCTGAGCGCGCTGGCGGTGATGGTGCTCGCGCTCCGCGCGTACGGGGTCGAGGTGGAGCCGTACGCGCCCAGCCGGTTCACCGACGGCCACGGCCTGTCCAGCGCCGCGGTGGACGTGGCGGCCGAGTCGGGCTGCACGGTCATCGTGACCGTGGACTGCGGGACGAGCAGCGCCGACGAGATCGCCCTGGCTGCCTCCCGGGGCATCGACGTGCTGATCACGGACCACCATCACGTGCCGGAGAGGCCGCCCGGGGCCGCCGCCCTGGTGAACCCGCACCGCGCCGACAGCGTCTACCCCGATCCGCGGCTCACCGGCGCCGGCGTGGCGTTCAAGGTCGCACAGCTGCTCCTCGGCGACGGGGCGGACGGGGCCGCCGGGCCCGGATCCTGGATCGACCTGGCCGACCTGGCCACGATCGGCACCATCTCCGACGTCGCTCCGCTGCTGGGGGAGAACCGCGCCATCGTGCGGCTGGGGCTGGAGCAGTTCCGGCGCGGCCCACGGCCGGGCCTGGCGGCGCTGCTGGACGCGGCCGGTCTCGCCCCGGCGCGGGTCGATGCCGACGCGATCGGATACACCATCGCGCCCCGCCTGAACGCCGCGGGCCGCATCGGCGAGGTCACGCTCGCGGCGCGGCTCCTGCTGGCCACCGACACCCGGGAGGCGGCGCAGCTCGCGGCGCAGCTCGAAGAAGCGAACCGCACGCGCCGCGACCTCACCACGACCGCACTGGCGGAGGCCCGCGACGCGGTGGGGGACCCGGGAGACGCGCCGGCGGTCGTGGTGGCCGGCCCCTGGCCGATCGGGCTGATCGGGCTCGTGGCGGGGCGGCTGGCGGAGCAGCACCGGCGGCCGGCCGTGGTGTTCTCGACGGACGGCGAACCATGGCGCGGCTCGGCCCGCTCGCCCGGAGGGGGCCTGGACCTCGCCCGGGCATTCGGGGCCTGCGAACGCCACTTCGTGCGGTTCGGGGGCCACGCGGAGGCCGCCGGCGCGGACCTGCTGCCGGGACGCCTCGAGGCGTTCCGGGCGGACTTCCTGGCGCTGGCCGCCTCGGCGCCCGCCCTCCCCGCCGATCCCGAGCTGCGGATCGACCTGGCGGTCCCGGTCTCCGACGTGGACTACGACCTGCACCGCGACCTCGCGCGGCTCGAACCGGTCGGCCCCGGGAACCCTGCACCGCAGGTCGCCGTCACGGGCGCGACGGTGACCCGGGTCAGGCCGGTCTCCAATGGACACGTGCAGCTGACCGTGTCGAAGGGCCGCGAGGTCCTCGACGTGATCGCGTTCGGGCGCGGCGACCTCGCGCAGAGCGTCAGTCCCGGGGATCGCCTCGACATCGTCGCGCGGATCGGGAGCCGCACGTTCGGCGGGTACGAATCGCTCCAGCTGGAGCTGATCGATGCGGCAACGGCCGCCGCACCGGTGTCGCCCGGCGTCACGCCGCCGGGCCT
>JAJYEB010000208.1 GCA_021790375.1 Chloroflexota bacterium
CGATCTTGACGTGCTGGTGCACGCGCTGGCGTTCGCGAACCGCGAGGATCTCGACGGCGCGTTCGTCGAGACCAGCCGCGAGGGGTTCCGCCGCGCGCTCGACGTGAGCGCCTATTCCCTGACGGCCATCACCCGGGGCGCGCTGCCGCTCCTTCGTCCGGGGGCCAGCGTGATCACGCTGACCTACCTGGGCGCGGAGCGGGCGGTCCCCCACTACAACGTGATGGGCGTGGCGAAGGCGGCCCTGGAGGCGAGCGTCCGGTACCTCGCGGCGGACCTCGGCCCCGCCGGGATCCGGGTCAACGCGATCAGCGCGGGGCCAGTCCGCACGCTGGCGGCAAGCGGCGTGTCGGGGTTCCGCGACATGTACGCGCACTTCCGGGAGATCGCCCCGCTCAGGCGGAACATGACCCTGGCGGACGTGGGCGGGGCGGCGGTCTGGCTGGCGAGCGACCTGTCCGCGGGCGTCACCGGGGAGGTGGTCTACGTCGACGGCGGCTTCTCGATCCTGGGGGTGGGTCTCGGCGAGTAGGGCCGCAGCGGCGCCCCGGCCACCGGCAGCCCCGCCCGTCGGCCCCGGCCACCAGCAGCCCTGCCAATCGGCGCCCCGGCCACCGGCAGCCCGGCGCCGGGCACGAAGTGACCCGGAGGAACCGCTGGATCGGGGTCGCGCCACCGGCCGAAACCGGCAGCCCATCCAACCGAGCCGGGGATCGGATCGCGGTACGCCTGGCAAGCCAGGCGCCCTGTCGCCGGTCCCGAGTCCCGAAACGCCGGTCTGGCGGTTGTCCGCCGGTCCTGCGGTTCAGGTCCGTGGCCCCTCCGGGCTGCCGTGAATGTATCGGGCGGCTCCCCCGGCCGTCAACGGCACTTGTCCACCAGATTCGGGCTCCCCGGGGCGGTTGTCCAGACGGCGTCCACACCGGTTGTCCACAGCCGCCCGCGTTACCATCGGCTCATGCTGTTCGACTACTCGAGTGTCACGGCCGAATCGGTCGCGGCGGTCACCGATGCCGGCCTCGCGGAGGCCGACGATCTCGTCGCGCGCGTGGCCGCCGGGGGCGCACCCGGCGCAGCCGCCACGTTCGACGACACCATGCTGCCCCTGGACCAGGCGCTGGCTCGCGTCCAGGACGCGTACGGCCGCGGGGCGTTCATGGCGCGCGTCCACCCGGACCGCGCGGTCCGCGACGCGGGACAGGCGTCCGAGGAGCGCCTGGCGAAGTGGCGCGTGGCGCTGCCGTTCCGGGGGGACCTCTACCGGGCCGTTCGCACGTACGCGTCGTCGGCCGAGGCGCAGACCCTCGCCGGAGAGCGCCGCAGGCTCGTGGATCACTGGCGACGCGACTTCCGCCGTGCCGGACAGGAGCTGACCCCGGACGCCCGCGCCGAACTCGAGCGGCTCCGGGCCAGGCTGGTGGAACTCGAGGTCGCCTTCCAGCGGAACCTGGACGAGTTTCGTGACGGGCTCGAGCTGACGCGCGAGGAACTCGCCGGGTTGCCGGATTCCTACGTGGAACGCCTGCCGGCGGGGTCCCGGCCGGGCACCTGGCTGGTCAGCCTCGAGTACCCGAGCGTCTTCCCGTTCCTGGACCAGGCGGAGCGGCGCGACCTGCGCCAGCAGCTCGAGTTCAAGCTCTTCAACCGGGGGGCCGCGATCAACCGGCCGGTCATCGACGAGGCGCTGGGGATACGGCAGCAGATCGCGCGGCTCTTCGGGCTGCCGTCGTGGGCGCACTACGCGCTCGAGGTCAAGATGGCCGGGGACCCGGCTGCCGTGGAGCGCTTCTACGACCAGCTCGTGCCGCCGCTGCAGGAGAAGGCCCGCGACGAGCTCGCCCGGCTCGCCCCGCTCCTCGCGGCCGACACCGGCGACGCCGCCATCCGCTCGTGGGACTGGCGGTACTACGAGAACCAGCTGCGACGCACCGACTTCGGGCTCGACCAGAACCGTGTCGCGGAATACTTCCCGCTCGAAGCCGTCATGGAGGGGATGCTGGATCTCACCGGTGACGTGTTCGGCCTGGCGTACCGCAGGCTCGAACCCGCCGGCGCCTGGCACCCCGACGTGCTGCTCTACGAGATCCGGGACCGCGCGACGGACGGGCTGATCGCGCACTTCTATGCCGACCTGTTCCCACGGGAGGGCAAGTTCGGCCACGCCGCCGTCTTCCAGCTCGTCTCCGGTCACCGCCGGCCCGACGGCACGTACGAGACGCCGGTCTGCGCGATCGTGGCCAACCTGACCAGGCCCGGTCCCGGCCGCCCGTCGCTGCTGCGGCACGACGAGGTCGTGACGCTATTCCACGAGTTCGGGCACGTCCTCCACCATTCGTTGTCGCGCACCGAGTTCGTGCGGTTCTCGGGCACCGAGACGGAGCCGGACTTCGTGGAGGCACCCAGCCAGATCATGGAGCACTGGGCCTGGGACCCGGTGGTGCTGGGACGGTTCGCCAGGCACTACCTGAGCCACCTGCCGATCCCCGGCGACCTGGTGGCTCAGCTGGTCCGGGCGCGCGACCTGGACATCGGCATTCGCACGCTCCGGCAGGTCTCCCTGGGGATGCTCGACATGGGCTTCCACGATGCCTCGGCCGCGCGCGACCTGGACGAGGTCAACCGGCGGACCTGGTCGGTGATCGGGTTGCCGTTCCCCGAGGGCACCTTCTACCCGGGCGGGTTCGAGCACCTCTTCGGGGGCTACGACGCGGGGTACTACGGGTACCTGTGGTCGAAGGTGTACGGGGACGACATGTTCAGCCGGTTTCGGGCCGAGGGGGTCACCAACCCCGAGGTCGGCGCGGCGTACCGGCGCGAGATCCTCGAGGCGGGCGGGTCGCGCGATGCCGCCGAGATGCTGCGGGCGTTCCTGGGCCGCGAACCGTCGAACGGGGCATTCCTGGAGCTGCTCGGCATCGGGCCTGCGGCGCGGCGTGGCCATCCGGTCGCGGACGTGGCATCCTCTCTGGGCTGAGCCTGCTGGCATTCGGCATGTCGGCGCTCGTTGTCGTGGCAGAGGTCCGTCCACGTGAGCCGTCAGCGTGTCGTCATCATGGGAGCCGCCGGGCGCGACTTCCACGACTTCAACGTCGCCTACCGCGACGATCCCGGTGTCGAGGTGGTGGCGTTCACCGCCACCCAGATCCCCGGCATCGCGGACCGACGCTACCCGCCGGCGCTGGCCGGCGCCCTCTATCCGGACGGGATCCCGATCGTCGCCGAGAGTGAGCTGGAGCGGCTCATCCGGGACGAGCGGGTGGACGCCGTCGTGTTCGCGTACAGCGACGTGTCGCACGAGCACGTCATGCACAGCGCGTCGCGCGTGCTGGCGCAGGGAGCCGATTTCGTGCTGCTCGGGCCGGATCGCACCATGATCGAGAGCACGCGGCCCGTCGTCGCCGTCTGCGCGGTCCGCACCGGGTCGGGCAAGAGCCAGACCACGCGCCGCGTCGCCACGATCATCGACGAGCTGGGACTGCGCCCGGTCGTGGTGCGGCATCCCATGCCGTACGGGGACCTCGTGGCCCAGAAGGTGCAGCGGTACGCCGAGTACGCCGACCTGGACCGCTACGAGACCACCATCGAGGAGCGGGAGGAGTACGAGCCGCACCTCGATGCCGGGCACGTGGTCTACGCCGGCGTCGATTACGGCGCGATCCTGCGCCAGGCCGAACAGGAGGCCGACGTCGTCCTGTGGGACGGCGGCAACAACGACTTCAGCTTCTACCGGCCCGACCTCACGATCGTGGTGGCCGACCCGCTGCGTGCGGGCGACGAGCTCCGCTACCACCCCGGCGAGACGAACCTGCGCCTCGCGGACGTGATCGTCATCAACAAGATCGACTCGGCGAGCGAGGAGCAGCTCGCGACGCTCCGGGAGCACATCGCGTCCGTGAACCCGCGCGCCGCCGTCATCGAGGCGCGCTCGCGTCTCGAGCTCGAGGGCGGCGAGATCGCCGGCAAGCGGGTCGTGGTCGTCGAGGACGGCCCGACCCTGACCCACGGAGGCATGACGTACGGGGCGGGGATCGTGGCCGCGCGGCGCTTCGGCGCGGAGCTGGTGGATCCGGTGCCGCATGCCGTCGGCTCCATCCGGGCCACGCTCGACCGGTATCCCGGCCTGCAGCCCCTGCTGCCCGCCATGGGATACGGCGAGCAGCAGATCCACGAGCTGCAGGAGACCCTGAACGCCGTCCCGGCCGACCTCGTGCTGGCGGCGACGCCGATCGACCTGCGCCGCGTGCTCACGCTGAACAAGCCGATCGTGCGCGTCCGCTACGAGCTCGACGAGGCAAGCGGTCCGTCGCTGCGCAGCCTCGTGGAGCCCGCCGTTCGTCGCGAGCGCGTGGGGGCCTGACCGGGTAGTCTCGACCGCTCAACCGTGCCCCGGCGTGGCGGGCCGCGCGCTCGCCACGCCGAACCTCTGAAGTGGAGTCCATCGATGCCTGGTCTCGCCGACCCGCCGTCCGGGGATG
>JAJYEB010000209.1 GCA_021790375.1 Chloroflexota bacterium
ATCGAGCAGCTGTACCTGCCAGCTGCCCGCGAGGCGCACCGCAGTGCCAGGGAAGGCCGGCCCCGTGCGCCGCGCCGGCCGCCGTCGGGCGGCGAGCCGCGAAGGCGGGGGGCGGCAGCGGCCGGGGAGGGCCCGGGAGTCGGCGCGGAGCAGGCCGCGGCCGCGGCGGCAGCGGGGTTCGCGGCGGAGGAATACGGCGAGGACAGGCGCGCCTGAACAACGGCATCGGCGCAGCGACGGGGACGGAGGGAGGCCGGTGACCGGCCGCATCGCACTGGCACTGGCGATCCACAACCATCAGCCGGTGGGCAACTTCGGCTGGGTCTTCGAGGACGTGTACGAGACGGCGTACGCGCCCCTGCTCGACGCCCTTGAGCGGCACCCCGGCGTGCGACTTTCCCTGCACTACACGGGCCCGCTGATCGAGTGGATCCAGGCCGAGCACCCTGACTTCGTGCAGCGGCTGGGTGCGCTCGTGGCGCGCGACCAGGTCGAGATGCTGGGCGGCGGCTACTACGAGCCGGTGCTCGTCTCGCTCCCCGAGCGCGACCGGCACGGCCAGCTGGTGCGCATGGCGGACGACGTCGAGCGGCTCTTCGGGCGCCGGCCAAGGGGCGCCTGGCTCGCGGAACGCGTGTGGGAGCCGCAGCTCCCCTCGGCGCTTGCCGATGCCGGGTACGACTGGACCATCCTCGACGACAACCACTTCCGTGCCGCCGCCATCGCCGAGGACGCGATGTGGGGCGCCTACGTCACGGAGGACCAGGGACGGCTGCTGCGCGTCTTCGGCACGGAGCAGGGCCTGCGCTACCGGATCCCCTTCGGCGATCCCGCGGACGTCATCGCGCACCTTCGCGACCACGCCACCGAGGACGGGAGACGCCTCGGCATGATGGGCGACGACGGCGAGAAGTTCGGCGCCTGGCCGGGGACGTACGAGCACTGCTGGGGCGGCAATCGCTGGATCGACAGGTTCTTCGGGCTGCTGGAGGAGAACGCCGGGTGGCTGGCCACGGTCACGCCGTCCGCGTGGCTGGACCGGGAGCCGCCCGCGGGCCGGATCTACGTGCCGACCGCGTCGTACATCGAGATGGGCGAATGGGCGCTTCCGGCCGCCGAATCGACGGTGTTCACCGCGCTCGTGAAGCGGGCGTTCGAGCACGACCTGCCGGAGAAACGCTACCTGCGGGGCGGCTTCTGGCGCAACTTCCAGGCCCGCTACAGGGAGATCAACGACCTCCACAAGCAGATGCTTCGCGTCTCGGCCAAGGTCGACGCGCTGCGCGACGGCGACGAGAAACAGGCGGCGCTCGATCACCTGTACCGGGGCCAGTCCAACGACTGCTACTGGCACGGGCTCTTCGGGGGCATCTACATCGTCCACATGCGGCTGGCCACCTACGCCCACCTGATCGCGGCGGAGGACATCGCCGACCGGGCGGCGGAGCGGAAGCCCGGGCCCGTGGATGCGGGCGCGGGGCCGGCGCTCCTTGCGCCCGGCAACGGCGCCGCACTGTTCGACACCGACCTCGACGGCGTGCCCGAGGCGTACCTCGCCACGCCCGGAGAGATCGTGGTGGTGGATCTCGCGGAGGGCGCCGGGATCGGCAGCTGGGACCTCCGCGCGACCCGGCTGGCACTCGCTGCCGTCATGCGGCGCCGCCCCGAGGCCTATCACGCGACGCTGAAGGCGCACGAGGAGGCCATTGCCCTCGCGCCGGATGCCGCGAGCCCGGTGACGGGACCGGCGGCGGTGGACGGGGTCGACGCCGGGGCACCCGGGGATCCCTCCGGAGCGGGCGCGCCGAAGACCATCCATGACATCGTCGCCACCAAGGAGCCCGGCCTGAGCCGGCTCCTCGTGTACGACCGCCACGAGCGTCGGTCGGGCCTAGTCCACGTGGTGCCCGCCGGCAGCGTCGTGGAGGCATTCCGGCGCCAGGAGCACGAGGAGATCGCCGACCTGGTGGACGGTCCCTATCGCGTGGACCGGCTCGTCGACGGCGAGCTGGACGCGGAGCGGGACGGCCGGCTCGCGGGCCAGCCGGTGCTCGCGCGCAAGACGCTGCGGGTCGGAGGGGGGCGCCTCGACCCCTGGTTGGCGTTCGAGCTGACCGTGGAGCATCGCGGCGACGCGGCGGTACAGGCGGACCTGGTGGTCGAATGGAACGTGGACCTCGCCGGTGGCGGGGGTAACCCGGCCGCCTTCTACGCGGTGCCGCCCGGCGCGGCGCCATCCACCGCGGCGCCATCCACCGCGGCGCCATCCACCGCGGCGCCATCCACCGCCGGACCGTCGGCCGCCGGACCGTCCGGCGCGGCGTCTTCCTCGGCCCTGCGCCGGTACGCTCACGATTCGGCCGAAGAGCCCGGCCGGCTCCCCTGGCTGGTCTTCGGAAACGACGCCGAGGGCGTGGAGATCCGCGCGACGTTCCAGGAGCCGGCGGAGGTGGCGTGGTATCCGGTCGAGACCGTGTCGAACTCGGAGGCCGGGTTCGAGCGGCAGTACCAGGGCAGCTGCCTCCTGCTGCGATGGCCCCTGGCGCTCGCCCCCGGCGAGAGCCGGAACGTCGAGGTGCGCTTCGACGTCTCCAGCACGCGGGACCACCTAGTCGAGGAGACCGCGCCACGTCCGTGACCACGCGCGGCTCCACGGTGCGACACTCCGCGGGATGACACGCGCCCGACTCGCCATCCACGCGCACTTCTATCAGCCGGACCGTCGGGACCCGTTCACGGGCCGCATCCCGCCCGATCCCACGGCCGCTCCGGCCCGTGACTGGACCGAGCGCGTGACCGACGAGTGCTACGAGCCGAATGCCGTGCGGGGCAATTTCCGGCGGATCGGATGGGACCTGGGCCCGACCCTCGCGTCGTGGCTCCGGGTCGAGCGGCCGGACCTGCACGATGCGATTGCCGCGCAGGACGACGGGTCCAACGCGATGGCACAGCCGTGGCACCACACGATCCTGCCGCTCGCGTCGATGCGCGACCGGCGCACCGAGATCCGCTGGGGGATCCGCGACTTCGAGCTGCGGTACGGCCGGCGGCCGGCCGGGATCTGGCTTCCCGAGACGGCCGTCGACCTGCCGACGCTGCGGATCTGCGCGCAGGAGGGGATCCGGTACACGATCCTGGCGCCCTGGCAGGCAGGGACGGACGGGGGCGTGGATCCCCGGCGCCCCTACCGGGTGGAGGTCGGCGGCGGTCACTCGCTGACCGTGATGTTCTACGACGCCGAACTGTCGGCGGCGGTCAGCTTCGATCCGGCCGCCACCAACAACGCCGACGAGTTCGTGCGCGCCAGGGTGCTGCCCCGCCTGGCCCACCCGCTCCCGTCGGGCGCGGCCCCCCTGGCGCTCATCGCGAGCGACGGCGAGCTGTACGGGCACCACCAGGGGTTCCGGGAGCTCTTCCTCGCGAGGCTGACGAGCTGGTACGGCACGGGAGCGAGCGACCCCCACCTGGAGGTGGGGGCGCTGGGCAACCTGCTCGGGGAGGCGTCACTCCCCGGTCTCCCGGTCATGACGGTCCGGGACCGGACCAGCTGGTCGTGCCACCACGGGGTGCTCCGCTGGGGCGCCGAGTGCCCGGACGCCACCGACGGGCGCTGGAAGCAGCCGCTCCGGCTCGCGCTGGACCGCCTCGCGGCGGCGATCGATACCCTGACCGAGGCCCTGCTCCGGCCGCTCGGCGTGGACCCGTGGGCGGCGCGTGACGGATACGTGGAGGTCGCGTCGGGCTATGCGCCGGCCGGCACGTACGTGGCGCGCGTGCTGGCCGAGTCTGCCGGAGCGCCGCGCACCAGGCCGGCTCTCGCCGTGCGGTCGCGGCGGGCACCGGCGGCGCTGCTGCAGGACGTGCTCGCCGCACAGTCCTCGAGACTCGCGATGTTCATGTCCGACGCCTGGTTCTGGGACGATCCCGCACGCCAGGAGACGCTGCAGGCGATGCGGTTCGCCGCGCACGCGGCGCGGCTCCTCGACCACATGGCGGGCACCGACCTCGAGCGGACCCTGGTGGACGATCTCTCCGCCCTGCACTCCCCCTCGACCGGCGCCGACGGCGCCGCGCTGTACCGGCTGGCGCTCGAGCAGGTGGGGCAACCGGCACCGGGGTAGGGATGTTCTCCCGCGACGTCGGAGGCCGCCGGGCCATGTGGATCGAGGTCGTGGACAGGCCGTATGCCCGGCTCCAGACGGCCGCTCGGCCCTTGGAGTGCGCATCCGGGAGCGGCCATCATCCTGACGGGACGCAATCCCACACCTCCTCCACGGAGTGGCCCGTCGCGAATGCGGCGGGTCGCTTCGTCTTCAGGCCCCCCGGCGCACCCCGCGGGACACGCGCGCGGCTCCGGTCCCGGCGGCCCGGGCGGCGCGCGTCGCGACGCCGCGCCCTTCGAGCGAGAAGAGCACGAACGCGGCCACGCCGATCGCGGTGGCGACGACGAGCGCGGGACGGATGCCGAG
>JAJYEB010000210.1 GCA_021790375.1 Chloroflexota bacterium
TGACTCCTCCCGGCGCTCCCACGCCCGGTCCCGCGCCGCTACCCTTGTGTCGGGCCGGTAGCTCAGCGGTCAGAGCAGGGGGCTTTTAACCCTCGTGTCCTGGGTTCGAATCCCAGCCGGCTCACCACCATTCCACGCATGAACGATGGCCCGGGTGTGGTCCGCGCCTACAAGCTCCTGACCCGGGTCGAGCGGGCCTTCCGCGCCTTCAAGGTGGTCGATCTCGAGATCGTCGCGACGCCGACGCCGCTCCAGGCACGCGCCCTCGCGTTGCTCGGGCTCACGCCCGCGAGCGTGCAGGCAGAACTCCGCTCCCTCGGCCACGCTCAACTGAGCACGGCCGGCCCGTCGAACTTCGGCCTACACGCGTCGCCTGCCGGCCGAACGCACCGGCGCACCGAACCGGTGCTGGACATCGCTGGCCAGGGTCGCCTGGCTGATCCGGCCCGTCGCGGCCTGCAGCGAGCGATCGAGCAGCCAGGCCGAGTCGGAGGTCGAGAGTGGCGACCTGTTGGCCAGTGATGGCCCCGCGTTGTAGGAGCCGCTGGCGGGCATGCCGTTCGTGTTGCCCTCCGCGATCTTGACCAGCCTGACACGGGTCCCGTTGAACGCCGAGTCGCCGGCGATCGGGTCGGTCAGCGCGACGTCCTTGAGGTACGGATCGACGGCCATCGCCGGGTTCGGGACCAGGCCCTTTGCGCGGGCTGGCTCTCCCGCGATGCGCTGCCCGTCGATCACGATGTCGGACGCGCCGTAGGCCCAGTGGCCGTAGCTCCAGGAGACGGCGATCGATCCCGGACGGACGCCCTCCACGATCCGCACGCGGCCAGCCACGGTCTGCGTTTGCCCGACGTACGTCTCGAAGTTGCCCGCAAAGTCCGGACCTTCGATGCGCACCACGTTCCCGTCGTGCAGCCCGAGTCGTTTCGCGTCGACGCTGTTGAGATAGACGAAGTTCTCGGGCATCAATGCCATCTGCGCGGCGTAGTTGCCCGGCGTGCGCGACTGGCCGCCCCAGATCTCCTTGTAGGTGAAGAGGTCCAGGTCGTACTCGGCGGGGAAGACGACAGCCTGGCCGATGGTCGATGTCAGCGCCTGGTACACGGGCACGCCCGAGAGGGGTTGCCCGGTCATGGAGTTCTTCGCGCTGCCGATCGGTTCGACGTAGAGATCGAGGAGCTTGCCCCACTGGTGTGCGAGATACGCTCCGTTGTAGGCCTTCGAGGACGACTCGAACCGACCGCCTCGGTTGAGCACGGTGACGACCCGCCGCCAGTGCTCGCCGACAGCGGCCTGCCACCTCGCCTCATCGAAGACGGCCGCCGGCAGGTGGCGGCGCGCCTTGCCGAAGAGCTGCACGTCGGCGTCGCTGGCGTCGGGGACCTTGTCGCCGTCCTTGTCCCCCCAGCCGACGTTCGCGACCATCTTGAGGTGGTAGTCCTCGGAGCGGCCCAGGTTCATGCCCGCACCAAGGCCGTTCTGCCCGAACCCCGACGTCCCGAGGCGCTCGGCGAGCGCGATGACGAGCGTGTCGGTACTGAGGACCATCGACTCGCCGCCCACCGTGACCGTGTCGGTGACCGGCGCCGCCACGGGCTGGCGGAACTTGGTGTTCTTGGTGACCACGGCAGGGCTCGTGCCCACGCCGTTGGACCACCGCTCGAGATACGAGAGGTCCGGGAACAGGTAGTCCGCGTACATGCTGGTCTCGCCGACCGTCACGTCGGTGGCGATGAAGAGCGGCAGGCGCTCGGTATCGCGCAGCATCGCGATCTGGAGATGGCCGGCCGGAGTCGCCAGGGCCGGCGTGCCGTAGTGCAGCCACAGGATCTTGGCCGGGTACGGATAGCCGGCGTAGGCCGCCGGGATCACCTCCTGGTACACGTCGAAGGTGAACGGGAACCACGGGCGATCGGCCGGATAGCCGTGGAAGAGTGTGCTCGACTCGTAGGAGCCACTGGACTCGCGGGTCAGCTTGACCCCGAACCTGGTCAGAGCGCCGGGGTGCATCTGGTCGAGGGGATAGGGCTGTCCCGGCTTGGCGCCCATGAAGTCCCAACCTCCGCCGCCGGACGTGAATCCACCCTTGTGATCGACGTTGCCGATCAGGAAGTTGAGCGCGATGATGGCTTGCGCCGCGTAGTACCCGTAGGTCGTCTTGATCGGTCCGCGGTAGAAGTCGATCCCGGCCTGTTTCCCGTGGGCCGTGAACTCGGAGGCCAGGGCCACGATGGTCGCCTGGTCGATCCCGCTCTCCTGTTCGTAGAAGTCGAGCCCGTTGGCGGCGGCGCTCTCCTTGAGCGCGTGGAAGCCGCTCTTGACGTTGAGCCCGGCCAACGTCGTGTCCACGTCGAGGTCGCCCACGACGGCCTCCGCCGTGTCGTACGGGTCGAAGGCGGTCGGCGCGCCCCCGACCATGGCGACGAAGTGGCTGCTGTCGCCGAGGCCCACGTCGGCCGCCCGCACGAACTTGCCCGTGGCCACGTTCACCAGCCAGCTGGCGTTGGTCCAGGACGGCTCGCCGGCAGCGGCGGCCGCGGCCTTGTTCGCGTTGCGCAGGAAGGCCGTGTCGTACCGGTTGTTGTCGATGATCCAGCGCAGCATGCCCATGGCGAGCGCGAGATCTCCGCCTGGCCGGACCGGGATCCACCGGCCCTTCACCGCGCTCTTCGACAGGCGCGGGTCCACGACGGCGACCTTGAGCCTGCCATTGACGATCGCCTGGGAGACCCGCGCACTGAGCGGGGGCGGACCGAAGTTCGCCTCGGCAAATCCTGTGCCCCAGAAGATCACGAACTCCGCGTTGGGATAGTCCGGCTTCATGTGGTTGGTGCCCACCTGCCAGCCGGTCTGTGCGGTCCACTGCGCGGTGCTGTACTGGAACGCGACGTGGTGGGCCTGCTCACAGATCGTGGTGTGGCCGTACCAGTTGACGGACCCGAGGGCACCGTAGGTGAACCGCTGGGTGATCTTCTCTCGATCGGGCGAGATCCGGCCGCCCAGCAGCACGAACTGGTTGTTCTTGGGGCCCAGGTCCGGGTGGTTCGGGTCGATCAGCACGTCGAGGTGGTCGGCGTACTTCGTCTTGAAGTCCGCGACGCTGAGCTGCCCGGACCGCAGGAGCTTGACGTCGTCCGACATCTGCTTCGCGAGGGCCGGGTCCCGCAGCGCGAAGACGTCCTTGAAGCCGGGCACGACCCGGTCTTCGCCGAGGTGGGCGAAGAGCTTGCCGCCGTCGGTGATCTCCTGGACCGCCTGGTCGAAGGGGATGGTCTGCCACTTGCCGGAGCCGCGCGGCCCGGCGCGCTTCAGCACCTTCCGCAGGCGATAGGGGTCGTACAGTGTCTGGACGCCGGACTGGCCCTTGGAGCAGATCGAACCGTCGACCTGCGCCGCGGTGGCGAGGTCGGTCCTGTACTCGAGGGACGGCAGCAGGTTGATCGGGCTGTAGGCGTTGCCGTCGATCTTGACGAGGATGCCGTCCTGGATCTTGGCCTTGATCGTGCACTGCGTGTTGCACTGCAGGCACGTGGAATACAGGACGTTCTCGGGCAGGTTCAGTGTGTACGGCTCTGCCGCGGCCGCCTCTGGCGACGTCGCGGTGCCGGCCAGCAGATAACCCGCGTTCCCGAGCAGGGCGCCACCCGCGGTGAGCGCGCCGGCCTTGAGCAGCTGTCGGCGGGACAGATCGGGTCCCGCGAAGCGACGACTCATCGTGTCTCACCCTCCTCGGTGATGCCCTGGTCGGGGGGTGCAATCTGAAGGAAGCGGTACCCGAGCACGAACGCGGCAATGCCGAACGCGATGATGCCCGCCGTGACCTGCCACTCGAACAGGCTCGGCACATAGCTGTAGACCAGCCGGTTCCCGATGGGATCCAGGTACGCGTGCTCCAGGCCCTGCAGTTCGGGAGAGATCAGCCCGGGGATCACCATGTTCAGGCGGACGGCGAGGAACGTGATCGCCACCAGCGCCGCCCCGATCCCCTGGACCAGCGTGTTCCGGCGCGTCAGCAGGGCCACCGGGACCACGACCCCGAACAGCACGTGCGCAATCCAGAAGACGTACCAGTAGGGGCCGAAGAGGATGTACGTGATGAGGTTGTATTCGGAGCCGACCTGGTACCACGCCGGAATGGAGTACTCGGCGAATTCGAGCACGAGATCCAGCAGGACCAGCCAGATGACCGCCCGGCTCAGGTACGCGACCAGGTCGCGCCACGCCGCCCTGTGCCTCAGTGGCAGTACCGCCGCAATCGCGGTCAGCAACGCAACGCCGGAGGCCAGGGCGCCGGTCAGGAAGATGATCGGGGAGATGGCCGTGTTCCAGTACTCGCGGGCCACGACCGTGCCGAAGAGGGCTCCCACGCCGCCTTCGAAGCCGATGGCGATCACCACGCCGACGCTGCCGATCACCCGCAGGCGTGCCTGGTCCCGCTCCAGCGGGGCCGCGCCGTTCCTC
>JAJYEB010000211.1 GCA_021790375.1 Chloroflexota bacterium
CGCCGCGGTCCTCTCCGGCAACCGCAACTTCGAGGGCCGCATCCATCCGCTGGCCCGGGCCAGCTACCTCGCGTCGCCGCCGCTGGTGGTCGCCTTCGCGCTGGCCGGCCGGGTCGACGTCGACCTCACGCGCGAGCCCATCGGGCACGATCCCGACGGGCGGCCGGTGATGCTCGAGGAGCTCTGGCCGTCCTCCGACGAGATCCGTTCGGTCATCGACACGGCCATCGACCCCGAACTGTTCCGGCGCACGTACGCCGGCGTCTTCGAGGGCGACGACCGCTGGCGGGCGCTGCCGATCCCGTCGGGCGACCGGTACGCCTGGGACGCCGCATCGACGTACGTGGCACGGCCGCCGTTTTTCGAGGGGCTGGCCGCCGAGCCGGCACCGATCCGCGACATCGACGGCGCCCGCGTGCTGGCGCTGCTCGGCGACTCGGTCACCACCGACCACATCTCCCCCGCCGGCTCGATCGCCGCCTGGAGCCCCGCCGGGGAGTGGCTGCAGGCGCGCGGCGTGGCCCCGCTCGAGTTCAACAGCTACGGCTCGCGTCGCGGCCACCACGAGGTGATGATGCGCGGCACGTTCGGGAACATCCGGCTGCGCAACCGCCTGGTCGATCGGGAGGGACCGTACACGGCGCACCAGCCGTCCGGCGAGGTCCTCTTCATCTACGACGCGGCGATGCGCTACGCGGCCGAGGGCGTGCCGCTCATCGTGATCGGCGGGCGCGAGTACGGCTCCGGCAGCTCCCGCGACTGGGCCGCGAAGGGCACCAACCTGCTCGGGGTGCGGGCGGTGCTCGCCCAGTCCTTCGAGCGGATCCACCGTTCGAACCTGGTGGGGATGGGCGTGCTTCCGCTCCAGTTCCTGCCGGGGGAGAGCGCCGAGACGCTCGGGCTGACGGGGCGCGAGACCTACGCCGTCCGCGGGCTCGCGGCCGGGCTCGAGCCCCGCCAGGAGGTCACCGTGGAGGTGACCGGCGCGGACGGGACCGCCCGCAGCTTCCGCGCGGTCGCGCGACTGGACGGTCCCATCGAGGTCGACTACTACCGCGAGGGGGGCATCCTGCCGGCCGTGCTGCGCCGCCTGGCGAGAGAGGGCACCGCGGAGCACTGAGCGTGGAGCGTGCCCGGGTGCAAGGGTCCCGGCGGCATCCCGGTCCGGCGGCGCTCAGGGCCCAGCCGCGCCGGCGAACCGAACCGCCTCGGCGCGCCGGTGAACCGAACCGCGTCGGGGCGCCGGCGAACCGAACCGCGTCGGCGCGCCGCGACGCCGTCACGCGATGGGCGATGGCGGCAGGAACGACGGACCGGGCACCGCGCTCGGGACCGGTGTCGCGAGCCCGATCGAGGGCCCGTAGTACGCGCCGAGCACCACCAGGCCGGCAAGCACGAGCAGGGCGATCAGCGCCAGGATCAGGGCGTACTCCGCCAGGCCCTGGCCGCCGCCTCGCCGCCGGGGGGCGCGGCGCTCCGGCACCGCCGCTTCCTCGTGGTACGCCTTGCGCAGCCCGCTCATGGTGCCTCCCGGCCATCAGGGTCGGGCACGCGTGCCGCGGCGTCAACCGCCCGGGCGAGGTCCGGGCGACAATGTGCGGGAACCACAGCGCCGTGCGGTCCAGACCGGGCATGCGGTCGATCCGCCCGGGACGTCGGAGGAGGTCGTGCGCGTGAATCGTGAGGCTGCGGTCGAGCGCGGCAGGTCCGGGATCGAGTACAAGTGGATCGCCCTGTCGGTGACCACGCTCGGATCCGCCATGGCCGCCATCGACTCGTCCATCGTCGTGCTCGGGCTGCCGACGATCATGACCAGCCTTCGCTCGGACCTCGTCACGATGATCTGGGTGCTCATGGGCTACATCCTGATGAGCACGGTGTTCCTGATGCTGTTCGGCCGCCTGGCCGACATGTTCGGGCGCGTCCGGATGTACAACGCCGGGTTCGCCGTGTTCACCGTCGGATCGCTGCTCTGCGCCTTTGCCGGCACGGGCCCGGAGCTGGTGCTGTTCCGGCTGGTGCAGGGGGTGGGCGGCGCGATGCTCATGGCGAACGCCATGGCGATCATCACCGAGGCGTTCCCCGCCGGCGAGCGCGGGCGCGCGATGGGCATCAACGCGATCACCTGGGCCATCGGCAACATCGTGGGACCCGTGGCGGGCGGCCTCATCCTCGCGTTCCTCTCCTGGCAGTGGATCTTCCTGGTCAACGTGCCGATCGGGGTGGCCGGGACCCTGTGGGGCTACCTGGCGCTGCGCGAGAAGGGCCGGCCGAGAGGGGGCGAGCGCTTCGACGTGCTCGGGATGCTGCTGTTCTCGGGCGGCATCTCCTGCCTGCTGGTGGCGCTCTCGCAGGGCATCTCGTGGGGCTGGTTCTCGGCGCCCACGCTCGGACTGTTCGGCGCGTTCGTCGTCCTGGAGGCGCTCTTCGCCCTCTCCGAGCGGGGCGGCGGCACGCACTTCATCGACCCGTCGCTGCTCCGTTCGCGCATCCTCGCCTTCGGCACGGCCGCGGCGACGCTGCAGAGCCTGAGCATGTTCGCGGTGAACTTCCTGATCGTGTTCTACCTGCAGGCCGTGAAGGGCACCACCCCGCTGCAGGCCGCACTCATGATCCTGCCGCTCTCCCTGGTGCAGTCGGTGATCGGCCCCGTGGCCGGGCTGATCTCGGACCGGGTGGGCGCCCGGACGCCGGCCACGGTCGGGCTGCTCCTGCAGGCGGCCGCCTGCGTCATCCTGGCCCAGCTCACGGCCGCCTCGTCGTACGGCGCGCTGCTGCTCGGCCTCCTCGTGCTCGGCGTGGGAGGTGGCCTCTTCTGGTCGCCCAACACCAGCGCCGTGATGGGCGCCGCCCCGGTGCAGCGGCTCGGGGTGGCCAGCGCGACGCTCGCGACCTTCCGCCAGACGGGGATGGTGACGAGCTTCGCCCTGGCGCTGGCCGTGGCGGCGGCGGCCATCCCGCCGCGGCTGGTCGGCGCCATCTTCCTGGGCACGTCGGTGCAGCTCGGTGCGCCGACCATGGGCGCCTTCACCGTCGGCATGGCGCATGCCCTGGCGGTGTCGGCGCTGATCGTCCTGGCCGCGAGCGCGATGACGCTCATCGCGGGCGACACGGCGAAGACGCGGCGCGCGGCGGCGCCGGCGGTCGGCTGACGCGGAGCGGCGCGAGAGCGGCCCGAGGAGGAGGCGATGTTCGGCTCGCTGCTGGTAATCGTGCTGGCCGGCCTCGTGGGGCCCCTGGTGGCCGCCGGGCGGAGGCCGCTGATCCCCGCGGTGGTGGGCGAGCTGGCCGCCGGCGTGGTCCTCGGACGATCCGGGCTGGGGCTGATCGACCTGGCCACCCCCACCAACGCGCTGCTGTACGGGCTCGGGTTCGCCATGCTGATGCTCGTCGCGGGCACGCGCGTTGACCTCCGTTCCCCCTCGCTGCGGTCCGGTGCCCGCCCGGGCGCCATCGCCTTCGTGATCGTGGTGGCGCTGGCGGTCCCCGCCGGCCTGGCGATCGGCGCCCTCGGCGCGCCGCACGCTCCCGCCCTGCTCTTCCCGGTGCTGGTCGCCGGCAGCTCCGCCGCGATCGCGTTCCCCATCCTCGAGGAGCGGGGCCTGCTCGGTCCCCGGATCGGCCTGCTGATGGCGTGGATTCCGCTGGCCGACGCGACCACGGTGCTGGCGATGCCGCTGACGCTCATCGGCGCCGCGAAGATCCCGGGCGCCCTCGGCGGCGACGTGCTGATCGTCGCCGTCACCCTTGCCGGCCTCCTGATCGGGGAGCGCGCCGCGCGCTCCCCCGCCATCCTGACGTTCCGCGATCGCTCGCAGGCCCGCGGCTGGGCGCTCCAGCTGCGGGTGACCCTGCTGCTGCTGGTCGTGCTGTCGCGGATCGCCACCGAGACCGGGGGCTCGACGCTGGTGGCCGGCTTCGGGGCCGGGATCGTGCTCGCGCGCCTTCGCGAGCCGCAGCGCCTGGAGCTCCAGCTGTCCGGGCTCGCGGAGGGGTTCTTCGTGCCGGCCTTCTTCGTGCTGCTCGGCTCCGAGCTCGACGTCCGCGCGCTGCTGGGAGACCCGGGCGCGATCCTGCTCGCGTTCCTGCTCGCCGCCGCGGTGCTGCTCACGCACCTGGTCGCCGCCCGTGCGGTCGCGCCGGCGCCACGGCTCGGGTTCGGGCTGGCCGCCTCGGCGCAGCTCGGGCTCCCGGCCGCGACCGCCTCGCTCGGCCTCGCCACCGGCGCACTCTCGCCGGCCGTGGCGGCCGCGATCGTCGCCGCGGGATGCCTGACGGTGGTGCCGGCCGCGATCGGCAGCCGCCAGCTGGCGGACGCCCTCGTATCGGTGGGCCCGGCGTCGGGCGGCGGGCCGATCGGCGCCGCCCCGGCCGTACCCGGGCAGCCGGCATGAGCGCCGACACCAGGGTCGCCGCGCTCAACATCGGCAGCGA
>JAJYEB010000212.1 GCA_021790375.1 Chloroflexota bacterium
TCGAACGTGTCGACGTGGACGATCCTGCCGTCGCGGACCCAGTCGGCACCGCCGGCGTACTCGTTGGTCAGGCCGTCCATGGCGAACGTCACCCGGTACTCCCACGGCGCTTCCGGGTGGAGGGGCAGGCCGCCGTCGAGGAGCAGCAGGTCGTCGGTCGTGTCGAGCAGGGTGGTCGCGTAGGCCATCAGGTTGTTCGCCAGTCCGGGCGCCTCGCCACAGTCCGGCACGATCGCGATGCCGCGCTGCTTTGCGCGGTCCGAGAGCCCGATCTGGGCGAGCGCCGTGGCCGTGAAACCGCCCAGGTCGCACATGCTGGTGCCGGCGTCGAGCGCGGCCTCGGCGATCCCGAGGTTCAGCTTGTACGAGACCGCCGCGATGAAGGCATCGAGCGGGCGCAGGAACGCGACCAGCCCATCCCGATCGGTGACGTCGAGCCGCACGCCGGCGGCGCAGTCCCGGCCGGTCAGCCGGTTCACGCGCTCGGCGGCGCGCCGGGCCGCGGCCTCGTCGATATCGGCAAGCGTCACCGAGGCCGCCTCGCCGCGGACGACGAGGTCGAAGGCCGCGGCGGTCCCCTGTCGCCCGGCCCCCAGGATTCCGTATCGATAGGTGCTCATGGGCGCCAGTGTAGGGGGCGCTAAACCGGGCGTCCCGCCCGTCACGCGGCACCGGCGGGCCCGGGACCGCGCGGCAGGGCCGGCCACCCCTTAGCATCCGCGCATGCCCGGGACGCCCATCCTCCAGGCCGTGGAGGCCTTTGTCGCGCTCCTGGTGGCGCTCGCCTTCGTGGCGCTGGTGACGCGTCGAGTTGGCCTGCCGTACACGGTGGCGCTGGTGCTCTTCGGTGTCGCGGTTTCGCTCGTGGCCCCGCCGGTCCACCTGCAGGTGAGCCCCCAGCTGGTCCTGCTGGTGCTGCTCCCCGGGCTCGTGTTCGAGGCCGCCTATTCGCTCGACCAGCCCGAGCTGCTGCGGGCGCTGGGAGGCGTCCTGCTCCTCGCCGTCCCGGGTGTGCTCGTGGTGGCCGGGTTCGTCGCGGTCGTGCTGCATCTCGCGACGGGCCTGGCGATGGGGCCGGCCTTCGTGGTGGGCGCGATGGTCTCCGCCACCGACCCGGCCGCGGTGACCACGAGCATCCGGCGCCTCCGCGCGCCAGCCCGCCTGGCCACGATGGTGGAGGCCGAGAGCCTCCTCAACGACGGGACCGGCATCGTCGCGTTCACGATCGCCGTCGCCGCCACCCAGGGCGCGATGCAGCCCGGGCAGGCGGCCGTCCAGTTCGTCGGCGTCACCGTCGGGAGCGTGGTGGTGGGCGCCGTGTCGGGCTTCGTGATCTCGCGCCTGGCGGCCACGGTCGAGGACCACCTCGTGGAGCTCACCCTGACCCTGGTTGCCGCGTACGGCACCTACCTCGTCGCCGACCAGCTCGGCATATCGGGCATCATCGCGACCGTCTCGGCCGGGATCGTGCTGGGGACCTACGGCCGCCGCGTCGGCCTGAGCCAGCGGGTGCAGGACGCGATCGACGTGGTGTGGGAGTTCCTCGCGTTCCTCCTCACGGCCCTGGTGTTCCTGCTCGTGGGGATCGCGATCCCGGTGGGGCAACTCGCCGACGCGCTGTGGCCGATCGCCTGGGGCGTCGTCGCGATCCTCGTGGGCCGGGCCGCGGTGGTGTACCTGATGCTGGGCGGAGCATCCAGGCTGGCGGAGCGCGTCGTGGGACGAGAGCGCATCCCGACCAGGTGGCTCCACGTGATGTTCTGGGCGGGACTGCGCGGCGCGGTGGCGGTGGCGCTGGCGCTGTCGCTGCCCACAGACTTCCCGGACCGCGAGCTGCTCCAGGGCATCACGTTCGGCGTGGTGCTGTTCACCCTGCTGGTCCAGGCCACGTCGGCCGAGCGCATCGTGCGCTGGGCCAGGGTGAACGGAGGGCAGGCGCCGGCAGGGTGACAGGGGAAGGTGTCCGCGGCAGGCCCCGGTTGCCACACCACCTGACTCGACTGGACAGCCCTGCGATGATCGCTCCACCGAACGGCGGGCACGGACGCCCCGGGGCGACGCGCCGGCCCATCGCCGGGACCGCGGGCCCGGGTCCCGGTCGATCGGGATGGTCCCGGGCCAGGCAGGCGCGCACCGGGCCAGGTGAGATCGTTCCGCGCCGAGCGTCAGTGGGGGAACCAGCAACGGTGGATCGATTCGACTTCGTGATCGTGGGAGCCGGTCCTGCCGGCGAGGGCGCGGCCTTCCTGGCGCTGGAACGTGGCGCGAGCGTCGCCGTCGTGGAGCGCGAGTACGTCGGGGGCGAGTGCCCGTTCTTCGCCTGCATGCCGTCGAAGACGCTGCTCCACGCGGCGGGAATCCATGCGCTTGGCGGGGACTACCCCTGGTCGAAGGCATCGGCCCGCCGCGACTGGATGATCAGCCGCGAGGACCGCGACGTCCCGGACGATTCCGGCCACGTGCGGTCACTGGAGAGCGCCGGGGCCGTGGTGATCCGTGGCGAGGGACGCCTCGACGGACCGGGACGGGTGACGGTCCGGTCGCCGGACGGCGAGCGCACGCTCGAGGCCGCCCACGTCGTGCTGGCGGTCGGGTCGCGCGCGACGATTCCGCCGGTCGAGGGGCTGGAGGCGAGCGGGCGCTGGACCACCCGGCAGGCCACCGGCACGCGGGAACTGCCTCGCAGCCTGGTGATCCTGGGGGGTGGACCGAGCGGCGCGGAGCTGGCCCAGGTGTTCGCCCGGTACGGTGTACGGGTCACCCTGGCTCATCCGCACGACCGCCTGAACGACCGGGACCATCCCCGCAACTCCGCCGTGCTGGAGGCGGCGCTGCGACGGGACGGCGTCGACGTCCGGACGTCCGCGCGCGCCCGGCGCATCGTGGCCGGCGCGGCCGCGGACGGCGCGCACCGGGTGGAGCTCGACGACGGGTCGTCGGCCGAGGGGCACGAGGTGCTGGTGTCGACCGGCAGGCACACCCCGCTCGACGGGCTGGGGCTCGAGACCGTGGGCGTCGACGTCGGGGGCGGCCGCCTGCACCCCGACGACCGGCTCCGCGTCGCGGACAAGGTCTACGTGGCGGGCGATGCCGCGGGAGGCGGACAGTTCACGCACGTGGCCCACTACGAGGGCGAGATGGCGGTCCGGGTGGCGCTCGGCGACGACGTTCGGGCCGACCTGCGCGCGGTGCCCCGGGCGACCTACACGGATCCCGAGACGGCGGGCGTGGGGCTGCTGCTCGACCAGGCCAGGGCGGCCGGGCTGGACGCGTTCGAGGTCAGCATCGACGTCGCGCAGACCGCCAAGGGCGAGGTGGCGGAGGCAGCGGGACACGTCACGATCGTGGTCGACCGTGGGGCGCAGCAGCTCGTGGGGGCGTTCCTGGCCGGCCCCGCCGCCTCCGAGGCGCTCCACGAGGCGGTGCTGGCCATCCGGGGCCGCGTGCCGCTGGCCGTCCTTGCCGACACGATCCACGCGTTCCCCACGCTGGCCCGGGTGCTGGGCACCGCCCTGGTCGACGCGTACCGGCACCAGGGCCGATCGGGCCGGTAGCCCCGGTCACCGACCAGGTTGCGGCGGCCGGCGCCGGAGCGATGCGGCCTGCGCCCGGGCACCGGCGATTCCGGCCACGTGGCGCCGTGTCGAGGCGGCGCCGGAGCGATGCTGCGGCGCCGGAGCGCTGGTGCGGCGCCGGGCCGACCGACGCCGCCGTCTCGCTACTTGTCGCGCTCGCCGGCCAGCATCGCCTGGGCCGCGGCGAGGCGCGCCACGGGAACCCGGAACGGTGAGCACGAGACGTAGTTGAGCCCGATCTCGTGGCAGAAGGCGATCGAGTCGGGATCGCCGCCATGCTCGCCGCAGATGCCGAGCTTGATGTCCGGCCGCGTCGCGCGGCCCTTCTCGACCGCGATCCGCATGAGCTGGCCCACGCCGGCCCGGTCGAGCGTCTGGAACGGGTTGAACGGCAGGATCCTGCGCTCTACGTAGGCGAGCAGGAAGCCGCCCTCCGCGTCGTCCCGGCTGTACCCGAACGTCATCTGCGTCAGGTCGTTGGTGCCGAAGCTGAAGAACTGCGCGTACTTCGCGATCTCGTCGGCGGTGAGCGCACCGCGCGGGACCTCGATCATGGTCCCGAACTTGTAGTCGACCGTGGCGCCGGCCGTTTCCATGACCTGCTTCGCCTCTGCCTCGAGCAGCGTCTGGCTGGCGGCCAGCTCGTTCACGTGGCCCACGAGCGGGATCATGATCTCGACGTGCGGGTCGCCCCCCGCCCGGCGCACCGCTATCGCGGCGTTCAGGATGGCCCGGGTCTGCATCTTGGTGATGTCCGGGATCATCAGGCCGAGGCGGATGCCCCGGAGGCCGAGCATCGGGTTCTGCTCGCGGAGCGCCTCGACCGCCGCCAGCATGGTCCGGGCCCGGACGAAGC
>JAJYEB010000213.1 GCA_021790375.1 Chloroflexota bacterium
ACGTCGGCGCCGGCCGCGTAGAGCAGGGCGAAGCCCCCGCCCATGCAGAACCCGGCCACACCGATCGCCCGCCCCGAGACTTCGGGCCGGGCGGCCAGCCAGCGCCGCGCGGCCTCGAGCTGGCGATACGGCCGGCCTCGCGCCTGTCGCGCCAACCCCCGGGCGAAGCGGGCGATGCAGAACGGCTTCGGGCCGAGACCGGCGAAGAAGTCCGGAGCGAGGCTGACGTAGCCGGCGCGGGCGAACCGGCCCGCGATCCGCCGCATGTCGTCGTTGAGACCGAGAGCCTCGTGGAGGATCAGCACGCCGGGTCGCGGGCCACTCGCGTCAGGGATGAACGCCAGCGCCGCGGGCAGCTTGTGACCGTCTGCCAGCGAGATCTCGACATCCCTGCAGTCGACCATCACTCCGCCCTTCGGTCCGGGGAAGCATAGTAACGGGTCTCGTCCGGAATCCCAGCGTCTGATCGGACCGCGCGGACGTTCAGACCCGCGACAGGAACGCGAGTGCGACCAGGCCGACGACATCACCCGGTCGGCGCCTGGCCGCCCCGCGAGCACACACGTTGGGACGTTTACCCTGTGTCCAGCGGCTCTTGAGGGGGCCAATCGGCGCATATATTCAGGGCATACAATCTCCAGGCTACTCGGCACATGGCTCATGGCGTGGACGGGGGGGGGCGCGCGGATGGATCCCCGGGGCACAGCGTGCTTGATGAAGGGGCCAGGACGTGGCTGAGCCGCCCCCAACCATCGGCGCGCAGTCGCCGGATCGCGACGTCGGACCCGGCGGGCAGCCGGCCCCCATTGCGATGACCGCGCAGGCGAATCCTCGCCTCCTGTCTGCGTCCGCATCCCTGTTGCGCGCGGCCGGCGTTGTTGCCGTCGGCGTCGGTGGCGCCGTGCTCATCGGCTGGATGCTCGACATCGCGAGTCTGAAGAGCGTCCTGCCTGGTCTGGTCACGATGAAGCCGAACACCGCCCTCGCCTTCGTGTTGTCCGGCGTGTCGTTGTGGCTTTCGCTGTCAGGGGCGCGCACTGACGCCCGGCAAGCGCAACGTCGCATCGCGCAAGCGTGCGCGGTCATCGTCGTCGTGATCGGACTGCTCACGCTTGCCGAGTATGTGTCCGGGTTGGACCTCGGCATCGATCAGCGCCTCTTCGCGGAACCGTCCGGGGCGGTCGGGACGGTGACGCCGGGGCGGATGGCGCCGACCACCGCGCTGAACTTCCTCATGATTAACCGGCCTTCGGGGCTGTGTCAACCACAGCCTCCGAGTCCGGCTCGTTTTCGAGTCGTCGAAGATGGCCCTCGAGGCTCGCGATGACCCGCCCGTGGCGCTCGATCTCGCTCGTCCAGCCACGCCGGCTGGCATCGGCTCGCAGCGCCTCGATATCGGCCAACTGGGAGCGGAGGGTGGGGACGAACTCAGGCGCCGGGACGAAGTTGTCGCACGTCTCGCAGACGTTCGCGTAGGGACACGCCTCGGCGGCCAGGTGGCGCGAGCAATAGCCGGTCCCCACCCGGGTCTTGAGGAACTCGGAGGCGATCCAGGCGACCCGCTCGGGCACGATCGGGCGGCCAGCCGGGGCGACCGGCAGCGCGCGACGGACCTTGCCGATCGCGGCGTCATAGCCGGCCCGCAGGGTCGGGTTCGCGAGCGTGGCATAGCGGAGGGTCATCTCGGGTGTCACGTGGCCGAGCAGCGCCATCAGGCCCTGCAGGCTCATCCCGGCATTCGCCAGCTCGGTCGCATACGTGTGGCGGAGCTGGTGCGGGGTGACCCGGAGCGGCATCCCGCCAGGGCCGGTCAGCCCCGCATCGATCACCGCGGTGCGGAGGCCCGAGCGGACCTGCCAGGGGCCCAGCCGGTGGCCGCGCTCGGCGAACAGGAAGTCGGTCGGTCGACCAGTTCGGGGATGGGGCTGCGGTCGCTGGCTGCCCCGGTTGGCGGCCCAGGCGTCGAGGAGCTCGACGGTGGCCGGCTCGAGCGGCACCATCCGCTCGCTCGCGAGCTTGCCGAGCGGCACCCGCAGCCAGGTGCCGCTCTGGCCATAGTCGACGACGCCGTCGAGCTCGAGATCGAGGCACTCGCCGAGACGGAGACCCGCGCGCCGTAGGAGCGTGAGCGCGGTCCGGGCGAACGGATCGGCGAGCCGTTCGACGGCGGCCATCAGGGCCCGATCGACGTCCGGGGCGAGGGCCCGTGGCAGCGGCCGCGGCAGGCGCGGCACGTCCGAGGCAAACACGAGCCGGCGGGGCGGTCGCTCGGCCCAGCCCCACAGCGTGAGGTCGTCGAGGAAGTTGCGCAGGGCGAGGACCGCCTCATGGGCGACCGAGATCGAGACCGACCTGGGACGGGCGAGGCGGCCGCGCCAGGGCCGGCTGCGGTTCCAGACGAGAAAGCCCTCGACATGCCGCCGCTCGAGCGCCCGGAGCGAGCCGACCTCGGGATGGTGGTCCCCCAGGTACTCGCCGAACAGGATCAGATCGTTGGCCAGTCCCTCGAGCGAGGAGCGGGCGAGGACCGCCGAGCGGGCCTCGACGTAGGCGAGCATGGCCCGACGGACCTCGGGCGGCTGGACGGCCCGGAAGCGCTCCTCGAGGGTCGCCGCCGTGTAGGCACGCCGCGGCGGCTCGGCCAGGATCTGTAGCTCGAAGAGCAGGACCCGGACGCTGAAGAGCCGCGCACCGTAGCTGCGGCGGCTCCAGGCGGTGGCGGCCGGCGACGCCTCGACCGCTGCCCGGAAGGCGTCGAGATCGGCGTCGGTGAGTTCCGGCATGCGCTTGCCCGTCCAGGCGAGGACGAGCGGCAGGGTCTCGCGCACGACGTCGCGCGTCCAGTTGGGCGCCCAGCCAAGGCGCGCGGCGACAGCGCGGGCGCGCTCGAAGTCGGCCGCCCAGTAGCGCTCCGCGGTCACCCCGAAGCCGCCCTGGTTCTTGGCCACCAGCAGGTCGATGTCGAGCCCGATCTCACCCGCGCAGGCGAGGTAGGCCAGGAGCGGCCAGGCCTTGATTCGGCGCAGATCGGCGAGACGGGCCATGAGGGGCCGGGCCAGCCAGGCGTCGAGGTCGGGGTGGGCGGCCAGGAACGCGCGGGCGTTGAAGAGCCGGTCGCGCAGCCCGCCATCGCAGAGCCCGAGCGTCGCGCAGAAGTGCGCGTAGCCGTCGAGGAGATCGTGGTCGTCGACCGTCGCAAGACGGGGCACGGGGCGGCTCACCGGCCGATCGCCGCCCGGGCCGCCCGATACTCGGCGGCGAGATGGTCGGCCGACAGGTGGACGTAGGCGGCGGTCGTCTCGGGGCTCGCGTGGCCCATGAGGTCACGCAGGACGAGCAGGTCGATGCCGGCCGCGGCGAGCTCGGTGCCGTAGGTGTGACGCAGCCGGTGGGGCCGCACCCGGACCGCGCCCGAGCGGTCGCGGTGGCGGCGGAACAGGCTGCGCAAGCCCGCCTCGGTGATGGGTCGACCGGCCGTGGGGCCGCGCAGGACGACGAAGCACTCGGGCGTCGTGATCCCCGGTGGGCGCTCCCGGTGCAGGTAGGTGGCAAGCTCGGCGAAGAACGCCCGATCGATCGGCACCACCCGTTCTCGGCCGCCCTTGCCGATCACGCGCACCCGATGGCGCCCCTGGTCGACGTCGGCCAGGCGGAGGGCGCGCACCTCGCCCGCCCGCAGGCCGCCCAGGACCATCGCCAGCACGATGGCCCGATCGCGGTGGGTGGCGAGATCGGCGAGGAAGGCCCCCACGTCGGCCGGGTCGAGCGACTCGGGGAGCCGCCGGATCTCGCGGACGAGCCGGCCGCCAGCGCGGCTTCGCCCCGGCCCCAGATGACCGAGCGGGCCGCGGGCCTTCGGGCGCAGGCCTGCTCCGCGCCGGGGCGCCGGCACCGGGTTGGACGCTCGGACGCCGGCGAGGACCTGATGCTCGAAGAACGCCCGCAACGCGGCGACCCGCCGGTTGACCGAGGCCGGCGCGGCACCGCCACGGGCCCCGAAGGCGACCACCGTTCCGCTCCGTCGCCGTGGAGGGCGCTGCCAGTCGAGCCAGTCGAACACATCGGTCGGCACCAGCTCGGCGAGGGCGAGCCGGCGCTCGATCGCGAAGCGGGCGAAGTTCAGCAGGTCATAGGCGTACGCCCGGACGGTCGCCGGGGCGAAGGCCCGCGCCTCGAGGTGACCGAGGAAGGCATTCGCGGCCCCGACGCCGGCCCAATCCCCGACCAGCCGATACCCGCCGTTCTGCCGCTCGACCTGCACCCTCATCGCCCTCCTCTGCGTCGTCCGATCGCCATGATGGCCGGCCCGGAGGGCGGTCTGCTCGACGGTCAGGCTGCCCCCGTTGATGCCTCCGTCCACGGCCGGTTAACGGATAGCGGGTTGGTGCTGCGAATCT
>JAJYEB010000214.1 GCA_021790375.1 Chloroflexota bacterium
CCTGATCGAGCTCCTGGACCTCGACGCCGGGCGATGCGTGTTCGCGATCGAGTCCGACGCGGTCCTCCAGGCGGGAGCCTGGTCCGGCGCCGAGTAGCGGACGCCCACCGGCACGCCGCAGGGCTCGTCGGCCGGCCGGCGCCGATCAGCCGCAGGCGATCGGCCGGAGTCGATCAGCCGGCCATGCGCTCGGCGAGCCACAGTCCCAGGGCGAGCGAGCCCGTCATGCCCGCGGCACCGTGCCGCGCGTCCGCGGCCAGCCCCTTGGATGCGAGATCGACCTCCAGGAGTGCGCTCAGCGCGAGCTGCAGCTCGTCCGGGTCCCACGCCATGGCCTGGCGCGAGAGGATCTCCGCCCGGTAGGGGTTGAGGTGCAGCAGCCGCACCAGGTCGCGGGGAGCCGCCCCACCGGCGATGCGCTCGCGGACCTCGAGCAGCTGTCGAAGCCGGCGATGGAGCTGCGTGACGATCACGGGCAGCGCGACCCCCTCCTCCAGGAGACGCGCCGCGATCCGGGTGGCTTCGTGCACGTGGCGAGTTCCCACCGCGTCGAGGAACGCCCAGGCGGAGGCGGGCACGGTCGGCGCCACCAGCGCGTCGACGTCGGCCCGACTCACCGGCCCGTCCGGGCGGTAGAGCCCCAGCAGCTCGAGGTGCGACTCCGCCAGTTCGGTCTGCCGGGTGCGGTCCACGTCGCCCGTCCGAACGCCACCCCCGATGCGCTCCGCGAGCAACTTCACGGCGGCCGCATCGAGCCGGACGCCGAGTTCCGCGGCGCGTGCGGCAATCCAGGGCTCGAGCTCGCCGGCCCGCGGGGCCTCGAGGTGGCGCACCACGCCCCCTGCCCGCGCGATGGCCTCGCGCAGGCGGCCGGATGCCGCGGCGGCCTCGCGGGTGCCGCTCGAGACGAGCTCCGTGAAGACGAGTGCGTTGCCGGGTGCCACGCCGTCGATCAGCGCGAGCGTGCGTTCCTGATCGGCCTTCGAGCGGAGCATCCCCAGCGGCTCCGGGATGATGGCGCACACGCCGCCGCTGAAGAGTGGCGCGGTCCCCAGCCGCATGGCCAGCGTCTCGAACGCGGTCGTGTCCAGCGGATCGGCGCGCCACGGCTCCAGCGGCTCACCACCATCGGCCAGGTCGCGGGCGAACCGCTCGGTGGCACGGCGCAGCGCGAGCACGTCGTCGCCCCAGAAGTAGGCGAGGGGAGCCGTCACGGTCGTCGCCGGGGTGCGCCGTGCGTGTCGCTCAGGCCCTCGTGGCCGCCGTCGCGCGCTCCGCGCTGCGGCGCCGGCGCGCCGCCTCCAGGGTGGGAGCGACCCACCTGAGCCGGCGAACCGCGAGCGGGCTGACGCCGGCCGTCTCGCAGACCTCGCGCTCCAGCCGCTCAGCACGGGCCCGGGCCCTCGCCAGGCTCTCGCGGTACTCGGGGTAGCGGACGGCCCAGCCCGCGAAGCGGGCGCTCATCGCCTCGAGGCGCTGCCCGGCGCGCTTGTCCGCGTAGGCGATGATCCGTTCCTCGCGCGTGGCGACGCCGTTCCAGCGGCCGTACCGGTCGGCGTCCAGCAGGCGCGTGATGGGATGCGCCGCCACGGCGCGTGCCAGCTCGGGGTAACCCCGCTGGCTCAGCCACCGTGCGCCCGCGGCCCCGTGGCCCAGTTCCTGGACCGGATCGTCCTCCGGGAGCAGCTTGTCGATGTCGTGCAGGAGGCCCGCGGCCTCCACCAGCTCCCGGTCGACGGCTATGCCCCGTGCGGCGCAGCGCTCTGCCAGGAACGAGGCGATCTCCGCGACCGCGCCGACGTGTGCCAGCAGCCAGTCGGGCGGATCGAATTCGAGCAGGATGTCGGCGGCTTCCGCGCGCGAGGGGATCACGGGGGGATTCTATGCATCCGGGCGCTTGCCCGTTGGGCCAACCGGCGGCCCGGTCGATGGCGGCCTCCGCGCACGGTCCATCCCACCCGGCGCCCAGCCCGGTTCCCGTCAGCGTGCACTCCCCGGCGCCAGGCCCGGTGCCCGTCCTGGCGAGCTGCACGGGGCCCAGCCGCGTCCGTGCCTCGGCGAGCTGCCCGGCCCGCGCGGCCACCGTCCACGCGGCCGCGGCCGACTCGATCCGCAGGTCCGCCCCGTCCGTGGAAACCGTCACCGTCCCGGCCTCGTCCGTCCGCAGAACGTTCGCGCCGGCAGACCTCAGCCGCTCGAGCGTGGCGGGTGCCGGGTGGCCGTAGTCGTTCTGCGCACCGACGCTCACCACGGCCACCGTCGGCCGGGTGGCGGCCAGGAAGTCGCCGGTCGTCGCCGTCCGGCTCCCGTGGTGGGCCACCTTGAGAACATCGACCGGACGGTCGCCCGGGTCCAGCGACCCGCCGGCGACGAGCGCCGCGTCGACCTCCTGCTCGGCGTCGCCCATCAGGAGGAACCGGCGCGCGCCGTAGCGCACGTCGAGCACGATCGAGACGTCGTTCACTGACGTCCCCGCCTCGCCCGGCGCCTCCGGCACGGTTCCCGCCCTCGGCCAGAGCACGCGGACGGTCGCGCCGTCCAGCTCCAGCCCCCCGCCGGCCGCCAGGTGTTCCGTGGTGCGCCCCTGGCGGGCGAGCTCGGCGGTCAGCGCTTCCCATCCGGGCTCCGACCCCCGCATCCCCGGCTCGGCGACCCGCGCGACGCGATATCGCCTCAGCAGCACGGCCGCACCGCCGACGTGATCCTCGTGGGGGTGGGTGAGCACCAGGAGGTCCAGCCGCCGGTCCCACGGTGGGACCCGTGCGTCGAGCTGGGGGAGGAGACGTTCGGGATCGGGGCCGGTGTCGACGAGGATCCGTCCACCGGAAGAGCCGGCAAGGAGAATGGCATCGCCCTGTCCGACGTCGAGGATCGATACGTGGAGCCGCCCGTCCGGGCGAGCGGCGGCGACCAGCGTGAGCGCGACCAGCGCGCCCGCCGCGGACAGCGCCAGGGCCCTGACAAGGCGGGAGCCCGGCGCCGCGGGGCCCGTGCGGTGCCGCGACCCGGCGCCCGGCTGCCCGGCAGGCGCGATGCGCCGCTGCTGCGCGCGTGCGGCCGTCGACCCGGGCCGGACGTCAGCCTGGCCGTGCGGGCCCCGGGCAGCTCCCGTCGCGGGAAGGAGTCCGGCCCGGAGCGCCGTCGCCGGTCGGCGAACCGCCGGCACCGCAACGACCGCGACCCCCGCCGCGGTCGCGACGGCGAGCAGCTGGTTGACGGGCGGGGCGAGCGTGACGCTTCCCCCGGGAACGGACGCGGCCACGCGACCCACCGCGACGAGCAGCCCCAGGACCACGGCGCCCGCCGTGCCGGCGACTGCGCCGACGACTGACGGGGCACCGAGACTGACGAACCACCCGGCGACGAGCGACGCGGCCGACGCGGCCATGACCGGGATCACGAGTGGCGCCGCCACGAGGTTGGCGGCCGGGGACACGAGCGAGACCCGCCCGAAGTCGAGCAGCACGAGCGGGAGCGTGGCAGCCTGGGCGGCCAGCGAGACGCCCAGCGAGTCGACCAGCCAGCCGGGGGCACGAACCCGGCGTCCGGGCCCCGCGGTCCGCGCCCGCAGCCACTCGGAGAGCCGGGTGCCCCAGGCAAGCAGGCCGGCCGTGGCTGCAACGGAGAGCTGGAAGCCCGCATCCTCGATCACCGCGGGATCGATGACCAGCAGGGCGACCGCGGCCAGCCCGAGCGCGGACGCAGCCGTGCCCGGGCGTCCCAGCTCGCGGCTGCCGAGGACCGCAGCCGCCATCAGCGCGGCACGGATCACGCTTGCCCCGGCACCCGCGGCGAGCGCGTACGCGGCGATCGCCGCGAGCGTGGCGATGGAGCGCCGTCGGCGGCTCAGGCGTCGCAGCAGCGCGGCGAGCACGCCCGCGACGACGGCGATGTTCCAGCCGCTGATCGCGACGATGTGGGTCAGCCCGGCCGCGGTGAAGGCCGCGGCCACGTCGCGGTCGACCTGGTCGCGCAACCCGATGAGAATGCCCGCCGCGAGGCCTGCCTGCGGCGCCGGCAGCACCTGTGCCAGGATCTCGCCCGCGTCCCGCCGGCGGTGCTCCAGCCACGCCGCCGGCCCGGGCGGGGCCGGCACGCGCTCGAGGTTGCGGGCCATGAGCGTGCCCGCGATCCCGGACCGCCGGAGGTAGTCGCCGAAGCCCGGTCCCTCCGGCGGCGGCCGGACGGAGCCGCCCACCGACACGCGGTCCCCGGGCGCGATCTCCGGGTACCGCGGCAGCCGCGCGTAGAGGCGCAACCCGGAACCGGGGGGAGCCTCCACGACGACCACGGCCCGCTGCGCCCCATCGGACGGCGCCGACACCGAGACCACTTCCACCTGGGTCGCCTGCAGGGAGGCCGGCAGGTGGTCCGCGGGTGCCGGAACTGG
>JAJYEB010000215.1 GCA_021790375.1 Chloroflexota bacterium
CACCGCAAGCGGCTTCGCCCGCCGGCGCTCCGCCACGAGTGGCGCCGCGCGTGCGTGGCTTCACCGACTGCGGGTCGGCCGCCGGTCAGCCCGATCGCCCGGCGTAGGGCCCGCGGGCGGCTCCCCCGGGATGCGGTTCCGCCCGCAGTCGGCTCGATCGCGCGCCATAGGGCCCGCGGGCGCTCCCCGGGATGCGGTTCCGCCGGCAGTCGGCTCGATCGCGCGCCATAGGGCCCGCGGGCGCTCCCCGGGATGCGGTTCCGCCGGCAGTCGGCTCGATCGCCCGCTGTGCCGTCCGCGGGCGGCTTCACCGGGTGCCGCCCGCCCGGGCGCCGCTCCCGGGTGCCTCTATCGCACGCCCGCAGAGCGTTACGCGGAGCGGGATGACCAGGCGGACGCCCAGGCAGGCGTGCGAGGGCCCGGATCGTGCGTGGGGCAGCGCACTCCCGGGCCGGGAGCGGCGGCATCGGCGCGCCCGTCCCCGCGTAAGGATCCTCGGGCGTGCAATAGCGACAATCGACCGAGGTACCGGCGCTGACGCACGCCAAGCGTCCGATAGCGGCAATTCACCGGGGTGCCGGCGCTGACGCACGCCAAGCGTCCGATAGCGCCAGCGGAGTCCGATCCGACCATGGAGAGCCGCTGCGCCGGCCGCGTCGCCCTGTGCCCCGGCCGCGTCGCCCTGTGCGCCGGCCGCGTCGCCCTGTGCGCCGGGCCGCGTCGTCCGGTGCGCCGGGCCGCGTCGCCCTGTGTACTACGCTCGCTCCGCCCGCAGCGCCCGGTGCTCGATCGCGGTGCAGCGGTCCATGACCACGGACAGACCGCCGTCGGACGCGATCTGCGCCGCCTCCCAGCTCACGACCCCCAGCTGAAGCCACAGCGCGCCGGCCCCGGTTGCGACCGCCTCGCGGGCGATCTCCGGCGTCGCCTCGGATCGCCGGAACACGTCGACGATGTCGAAGCGGCCTCCGGCAGCGGTGGCCGAGGCCAGGTCGGGGAAGCTGGGATCTCCCAGCACCTCGGGCGCGGAGGGGTTGACCGGGACGCAGTCGTAGCCCGCCGCCAGAAGGTACCGCATCACGTCGTGCGATGGCCGTGACGGGTCCGGCGAGGCACCCACGATCGCGATCCGCCGGGCCGCGCGCAACAGCGCCCGGGCCTCGGCGGTGGTCGCGACGGCGACGTGGCCGCGTCCCTCCTGGAGGTCGAGGATCTCGCCCGCCCGCTCGCGCTCGCGCGCCGCATCCGGGGTCATCGGCGGCACCGCGGGGCTTCGGGTTCAGCCCTGCACGTCATTGCGAACCTCCGCGCTTCATCTGCGTCATAGCATTGCACGGGCCTCTCGGCCGCGCGCATACTGCACCCGCACCCCGTGGTCGCCAGGGGAGGATAGGGTGGCCGGCGGAGGTGGGGAGACCATCGCCCGGGGAGTGCCCCGGCACATGGAAGCAGTCGGTCCGGAAGCGCCCAGTCCGGGACCCGACGGCAATGGAGGGACAACCGTTGCGAACGTTACGCATGGGGTTCGCCGTGGCTGCCACGGCGGCCATCCTGTTCGGTGCCTGTTCGTCCGCGGCAACCACGGCCCCGGCGGCATCTGCCGCGGCGCCCGCATCGGCTGCGGCGCCCGCATCGGCCGCGGCGCCCGCATCGGCTGCCGCACCGGCATCTGCCGCGGCGGTCGTTGCCAGCCCGGCGGCCAGCGCAGCGGCCAGTTGCGCCACGCCCGACCCGACCCTGACGGTCGGCCTCGTCACCGACGTCGGCGGCTTGAACGACAAGAGCTTCAACCACCTGGCGTACCTCGGCCTGCAGCAGGCCCAGTGCCAGCTGGGGGCCACCGTGGACGTCATCCAGTCGTCCGAGCAGTCGCAGTACGTGCCGAACCTCACCACCTTCGCCCAGAAGGGCGACAAGCTGGTCATCGCGGTCGGCTTCCTGATGGCCAACGCGGTCTACACCGTGGCCAAGCAGTACCCCAACGTCAAGTTCGCCGCGATCGACACGGCGCCCGCCGACGCCAAGGGCAACACGGTCAACCTGCCCAACGTCGCGAACCTGTTCTTCCACGAGCAGGAATCCGGCTACACCGTCGGGTACCTGGCCGGACTGATGGAGAAGGGCAAGATCGGCGCCGCCACCTCCAACACCATCAGCTACATGGGCGGGCTGGCGATCCCGCCGGTGGATCGCTACATTGCCGGCTACATCGCCGGCGCGAAGGCCGCTGACCCCAGCATCACGATCCTCGGCGGCTACTCGCAGTCGTTCACGGACCAGACGATCGGCAAGAGCATCGGCCTGAACCACATCTCGCGCGGTTCGACGATCCTCTTCCAGGTCGCCGGTTCCAGCGGCCTCGGGTACCTCCAGGCAGCGGTGGACAAGGGCGTCTACGGGATCGGCGTCGATGCCGACCAGAACTACGTCGCCCCGGCGACGATCATCACGAGCGCGATCAAGAAGGTGGACGTCGCCGTCTTCCTGACCATCCAGGCTGTCAAGAACGGCACCTACAAGGGTGGCGACAACGAGTTCAGCCTCCAGAACGACGCCACGGGCTTCGCCCCGCCGAACAGCGTCGTCCCGGCTGACATCGTCAGCCAGGTCCAGGCGGTCGCCGACCAGATCAAGAGCGGAGCGATCGTCCCGCCGACGACCATCCCCAAGTAGACTTCTCCTTCTGAGGCATCGTGACGGGGCGGGTCTGGCTTGCGCCGGCCCGCCCCGGTCCCTACCGGCTGAGGGAATGCCGTGAGCGTCGCCACCCCTCCGATCCAGGCGCCCGCGAACCGCGCGATGCGGTACCTCGCGGCCGGTATCACTCCCATCCTGGCCGTCGTGCTGGCCATCATCGTCGGCGGGCTGGTGGTCCTCGCCAGCGGGTCCAACCCGATCACGGCCTACCAGCAGATGCTGGTCGGCGCCGTCGGATCCCCGTTCGACATCTCGGAAACCATCATCTCCTCGATCCCGCTGATCCTGGCGGCGTACGCCGTCTCTTTCGCCTTCCGCTGCGGGCTCTTCAACATCGGCGCCGAGGGCCAGCTCTACATGGGCGCCATCGCGTCCACCTGGGTGGCGACAACGTTCTCGAACTGGCCCGGGCTGCCGCTGATCCTGGTCTGCATCGTCGCGGCGATGGTCGCCGGCGGGGCGTGGGCCGGGATCGCCGGCGTGCTCAAGGCGAAGACCGGCGCGCACGAAGTCATCACCACGATGATGCTGAGCTACGTGGCGATCGACATCAGCCACTGGCTGCTCGAGGCGGGCCCGATGACGCCCGGCAACGCGTTCGGGACGCCCGAGTCGGGCCCCATCCCTCCGCAGGCCGCGTTCCCGGTGATCCTGCCCTCGTGGATCCTGACCAACGCGCGCCTCAACGCCAGCCTGTTCCTGACCATCCTCGCGGGGGTGGTGTTCGCCTGGATCCTCTGGCGGACCTCGCTCGGGTACGAGATCCGCGCCGTCGGGTTCAACGCCAAGGCCGCCGCGTACGGCGGCATCAACGTGGCGCGCCGGCTGGTGATCGCCATGGTCATCGCGGGGGCGTTCGCGGGACTCGCGGGGATGGTCCCGGTCTGGGTCCAGATGCGCCTCTACGACAGCTTCTCGCCCGGCTACGGCTACGAGGCGATCGCGGTGGCGCTGGTGGGCAAGAACTCGGCGATCGGCATCTTCCTGGCCGGTCTGCTGTACGGCGCCATGATCCACGGCTCGGTGGCCATGCAGGCCAATGCCAACATCTCGGGCTTCCTGGTCCAGATCCTCCAGGCCCTGGTCCTGTTCTTCGTCGGGGCCGAGATGCTGATCCGCTGGCTCCTGAAACGGGGCGGCCTGCGCAGGCTCGCGGAGGCCGCATCCTGATGGACGTCGTCGGGACCTTCGGTACCATCTTCGCCCGGCCGGATCTCTGGGCAGGCACGCTGCGCTTCGCGGCCCCGTTGACCCTCGCCGCCCTAGGGGGCGTGATCTCCGAGCGCTCCGGGGTGGTCAACATCGCGATGGAAGGCATGATGCTGGTCGGTGCCTTCTTCGCGGTGCTCGTCGCGGCGGCCACCCACGACATCGTGCTGGCCACGCTCGCGTCGGTCCTCTGCGGCGGCCTCATCGCGGCCATCCACGGCGTCGCCTCGATCCACCTGCGAGCCAACCAGATCGTGTCCGGCATGGCGATCAACCTGCTGGCACTCGGCCTCACGAGCTTCCTGATGTTCCGCTTCTACGCGACCAGCGGCACTCCGTCGGACATCCCGGCGCTCCCCGACATCAAGATCCCGGTGGTGAACGGCATCCCGTTCGTGGGGGCCGTGATCGGCGACCTCAACATCGTGGTCTGGCTGTCGATCCTGGCTGTCCCGATCACCTGGTGGTTCCTGTTC
>JAJYEB010000216.1 GCA_021790375.1 Chloroflexota bacterium
GGACCGAGGACTCGCTCGTCGCGCCGGCGGTGCTCGCCAGCGCCGCGATCGGCGTCGTCGCGACTGCGTGGGTCTTCGTTCTGGCTCGCGGCCTCACGCCGCTGCGGTCGGGACCCGTCCTCGATGACGGCATCGCGCTCGAGAAGGCCGCCATCTTCGCGGGGGCCTACCTGACGATCGCCCTCGGGTCGGTGCTCCCCCTCTCGCTCGCCTGGGCGTGGATCCTGCGTACCGCCGCGCGGCGTTCCCGGAGCGCTCGCTCCACCTGAGGGCGCCGCGCCGGCGGGACGGGGTTCGTGTGCGATTGCGCCCGGGTGATGCGCCCGAGGTTCGGGCCGTTGAGGGCGTGTCCTCGCCCGACGATGATCGAACGTTCGGGGCCCGGCCGTCGTCTGGTGCGCATGAGCGATCCGCCGAGGAGGACCGACCGCGCCTTTCTGGAGCGGCTCGTGGGGGCGCTCGACGCGGCGTCGGGGTCACTGCCTCCGACTTGAGGTTCGGAGCTGGTCGGGTGTCTCCACGGCCGCCCAGACGGCTCGCGGGCTCAAGGTGCGAGCAGCCGTCACGGTCGGTCTGCAATCCAGATGGCCGAGCGAAGCAGGACGATCGCAGCTGCACGCATGTCCCGTGCCGGGGCAAACGTCCGACCCGGCGGAGTCAGGGACGCCTGAAGGCGCAGCACGAGCAGCGCGGCCAGTCCCTCGAGTAACGACGGCGTGCCACCGGGCTGGACAGAGGCGAGCGCAACCTGATGGAGCGCGAGCAGGATGGCGAGAGTCACGAGCCACTGGCCAGTCCGAGTGCCGACCAGCCAGTGCCGCGTTCGCTCCAGCAGTGGCTCGATACGAACCGATCGCACCCTCGCGGGTCGCGGACACCCCGCCGATGGCCAACGATGCCCCGGAGCCGCCGAACGTGCTGCCCGAACCGCGTTCACAAGCGCGTAGGCCGCGTTGAGTTCGCGCATCCGTGCGGTCGTGCCACCCACATCCGGATGGTGCTGGCGGGACAGGCGGTGGTAGGCGTGGCGAATGGTCGCCATATCCGAGCCATGTGGCACGCCCAGGACCTGGTAGGGATCCATGCGGTCAGGTACGACTGGGCGGCGCGATCACGTCCAACAGCCGGAGCAGAGTCCAGGCACCGGCGAGCACCAGTCCCGCGGCCACGGCGAGGAGCAGCGCCCCGATGAGCACGATGACGAGGAGAAGGCGAACGAGGCTCCGCACGAACGTGACGGCGCTCACGCCGGGGCGCTGCCATCGAGGGCGCTCGGGGTACCCCGCGCAGTTGTGCGTCTGGTGGCGTCCGAGGCCTGATCGGCTGCGCGACGCCCGGCGCGACCCGTCGTGCCCGCGCCCGCCGATTGCAGGGCCGCCTCGATGGCGGCATCCAGCAGTTCGCCCGAGAGCGTCATGTCCGGCGCTGCGAGGAGCGCGTCCCCCAGTCGGATGATCGCGGCGCTGTGCGGCCGCAGGTCCTCCACCACCTCGTCCCACAGGTGGGCAGCATCGGCCCGCACAGCGTCGTAGCGATCGCGGCGCATCGCCTGCGCCCCACGCGGATACCCGATCCCCTCGAGCACGTCCTGGTCGAGCGGGAGCGCGAGCTCGTAGGCGGCGAGGAGGTGGTCGGTCGCCTCCCGCCGGTCCCGCTCGGCGCCTTGCGTGACGCCGTCGGCACCCCACAGGAGGTGCTCGGCCGCAGCCCCGGCGAGCCGCAGACCGGCCAGGAGGCGGAGCTCCGCCCGGCCGCGTCGCCGTACTGCGACCGCCTCGACGAGCGTCGTCGCTCCGTCGCGGTCGCTCACGCGCACCGCCGCCACCGCGCCCGGCCCCCAGGTGAGGCGCGCCCACAGGGCGTGGCCGGCCTCGTGACGGGAGATCGCCTCGGGGTCGCGGCGCTCGGCCGCCAGCGGATCGCGGACCACGTAGCGCTCCCCGACCACCTGGAGGACGAGCTCGTCGCGCAGGCCGGGCGGTCCGGGCAGGCACAGTGAGCGCGTGATCGCCTGCTCGGGCAGCGCGACCAGCTCGGCTCCCGACCAGGCCTGCGTGCGCTCGGCGATGCGCTCGAGGTCGAGCCCCTCCGCCCCGGGCAACCCGTCGATCGCGCGGCGCAGGATCTCCCGGCGCTCGTCGGCGCTCGGCAGGTCAAGCTCGAGGCGCGGCGCGAGCCTGCCCGGGCGTGTGGCAGCCGACGAGAGGTGGGCGGCATCGGCCGTGGTCAGGGCGATCGTGATGGGACCCTCGTCGGGCCGCTCGGCCACCCCGTCGAGGGCGGCCAGCAGTGCGCGCTGCGCCGCCTGGTCGGTGGTGTGCCAGTCGGGATCGCCGATCATGGCCTCCGCTTCGTCGAGGATGATCGCGGTGGGTGCCCCGCCGTCGAGCGCCCCGTAGAGCTCGGTGAGGAGTTCGGCATCGAGCTCGGCCGTGACGGGCAGGATGGCATCGCGCCCGAGCGAACTGACGAGGGCGCGAGCGAGCAGGGACTTGCCGACGCCGGCGCGGCCCGCGATCACGACACCCGCGCCCAGCCGCAGGCCGAGGCGGCGGCGCTCGGCCGGATCCAGGGTGACCTTCGCCGCGAGCTCTTGGAGCCGGGCGATGGCCGCGCTGTGCCCGACGATCGCATCCCACGGCGTGTCCGCTCGGACGCGCCAGCGCCCGATGAGTTCCTCGATGGGAGGCCGCTTTCGTTTCCGCATCGCCGGCTCTCCGCTGATCGATCCGACCTGGTCGCCCGTCGCCTCCCGGTTGGCTCCGCTACGGACGGACGGCAGGGACGGCATCGGGCGCCTCATCAGGCAACCACGGCGGCCGCCCGGAGTCGAGGTCGTTCGTTCCGATCCGCCCGTCTTTCCCGTGATTCCGCTGCTGGCAAGCACGCCTTTCGCGAGGGCGTCGTCGCCGGCCTCGAACCTTGACCGCCGGTCGGAAGTGGCGAGCCTCACGTCATGTCCGAGGAACGCTGGCTCAGCACCGAAGAGGCCGCCAGGCTGATCGGCGGCGTGACATCCCGCTGGATTCGCACGCAGATCGAAGCGGGCCGGCTCCGGTCCCGGATGCTCGCGACCGGCGACCGCGTGACCTACCGGATCCGCCGTGACGACCTCGAGGCCTTCGTGGCCGCCTACATCCTCGAGGATGCCCGAGACCGGACGCTGCACGGGTAGGGAGGCGGCGCAGCGGCCGCCCCCGGGCGGGCCGGGGATGGGGGGCACGGGTCGGGGGACACCGACCCCCCTTTAGGTGTCCCCCACCCCAACCGCTGAGGCGGCCGACCTCCCGACGCGCTGGCGGCGCGGGATCTCGTGCCACGGACGTCCGGAGGGGCCTTGACGAGAGCGGCGACTCGCAGACGGTCTGGGCGCTGCGGACGACAGCAACGGCGCCGCCGCCCCGACCGCCAGCGTCACACAGGAGCCCCGCGTGTCCGCCAAGGACTACACCGCCACGGTCGAGCGTGCGCTGCTCGCGTCCTGCCTCCTCCAGGAGCGCGGATTCGCCCGCACGACCACGCTCGTACCCGACGACTTCGCCGATCCCCGCCACCAAGTCCTGTTCGCCACCGCGCTCGAACTCGCGGCATCCGGGCGCGATGTCCACCCGGGCGATCTGGCCCTCGAGCTGGTCCGCCTCGATCGTCTGGCACTGGCGGGCGGCCTACCGTACGTCATCGGGCTCGTCGGCGAGCAGTGCGGCAATCCGAGGCGGCTTCCGGAGTACGTTGGCCAACTCGCCGAGCTGTCCGCCCGGCGCAGGGCGGTCGCGGGGCTGGCGGCCCAGCAGGCGAACCTGGCCGACCCGGCGCGGCCGCTGGCGCCCACGCTCGACGCACTGCGCGAAACGATCGCCGCGGCGGCCCGGTCACGCACCGACGACGAGTTCGCCCCGCTCGGGGACATGGCGGAGGCCCTCCTCGCCGAGTTGCGCAGCCCCACCGTGGACCCCGGCCTACCCACCGGGATCGGCCCCCTCGACGAGGCGCTCGGCGGTGGCCTGCAGCCCACGCAGCTCGTCGTGGTGGCCGGCGCGACGGGCATGGGCAAGACCGCGCTCGGGACCCAGATCGCTCTCGGCGCGGCCGCCGTGGCCGCTCAGCACCCGGACCGGTTCGGCGCGACGCTGTACTTCAGCTATGAAATGAGCCAGCACGAACTGTACCTGCGCATGGTGGCGCAGGTGGCCGACGTGCGCGACGGATACCACCCGCCGCGGGGCTGGAGCGGGCGCGATCTCCCCCTGGCCGAGGCCGCCGTGCGGGCCATCGCGGCCCTGCCCCTCGTCGTCCGGGACGATCTCGCCCCGACCGCGGAGGCGATCCGCGCCTCCGTCGAGCGCTACGCCCTGACCCACGGCACGCCCG